>JBBWZU010000411.1:0-7534 GCA_039649225.1 Hyphomicrobiales bacterium
GCGCAGGTGCAGGCCGCAGTCGACGGCCGCCCTGACGACGGAACCAAGCCGCTACTCTCCGGGGTGATCGCGCCGCTCTATGCGGCTTATCACGCCGTGAAGATTGCGCGCGACGCGCGCGAGCCGCTCGATCTCGATCTGCCGGAACGCAAGATCCTGCTCAAGCCCGATGGCATGGTGGATCGCGTCGTCGTTCCGCCGCGTCTCGACTCGCACCGGCTGATCGAGGAATTCATGATCCTCGCCAATGTGGCAGCGGCGGAGACGCTGGAGCGCGCGCGCGTCCCGCTGATCTATCGCGTGCACGACGAGCCTTCGCCGGAGAAGATCGAAGGCTTGCGCGAATTCATCGCGACGCTCGACATCAATCTGGCCAAAGGCCAGGTGATGCGCCCGGCCGACTTCAACAAGATCCTGGCGCGCGTGAAAGGCACCGAGAACGAAACGCTGGTCAACGAAGTGGTGCTGCGTAGCCAAGCGCAGGCGGAATACTCGGCCGACAACTATGGACACTTCGGGCTGAACCTGAGGCGCTATGCGCACTTCACCTCGCCGATCCGGCGCTATGCCGACTTGATCGTGCATCGCGCGCTGATCCGGGCGCAGAAGTTCGGCGCCGACGGCCTGGCCGAAAGCGTCGAGGCGCGCGCCCTCAATGAGATCGCGGCGCGCATCTCGGCGGCCGAGCGGCGCGCCATGAAGGCCGAGCGCGAGACGGTCGACCGGCTGATCGCGCATTTTTTGGCCGACCGCATCGGCGCGACGTTCGAAGGGCGCATCAGCGGGGTCACGCGCGCCGGGCTGTTCGTCAAGCTCGACGAGACCGGGGCCGACGGGTTCGTGCCGGCCCGCACCGTCGGCGACGACTATTTCCGCTACCACGAGGGGCGCCATGCGCTGATCGGCGATCATACCGGCGAAACCTACCGGCTCGGCGACAAAGTGACGGTCAAGCTGGTCGAGGCGGCGCCGGTCGCCGGCGCGCTGCGGTTCGAGCTGCAATCCGAGGGACGCCATGACGGCGGCGCCAAGCAGCGTCCTGCGCGCAGGCCTTTCGGCCGTCCGAAATCGGGTCCAAAACGTGCCGGCCGACGCAAGAAGACGAGATAGCGCAAGAGTTAGCACGCAAGAGTTAGCAGATGTCCGACCAGAACCTCGCCGAGCGCCTCACCCAAGTCGAACGCGACCAGAGCCATCCCAACCTGAAGCCGCGCGACGCCGCGACGCTGATCGTGGTCGACCGCTCGGGCCCGGCGCCGAAGGTCCTGCTCGGGCGGCGCAATGCCAATCTCAAGTTCATGGCCGGCAAGTTCGTGTTCCCCGGCGGGCGGCTCGAGCCGGGCGACAAGCGCATGCCGGTCGCCAGCGAGCTCGATGCCCACGCCGAGGCGCGGTTGATGCGCAAGGTGCAGCGTCCGACCCGCGACCGGGCGCGTGGCCTGGCGCTGGCCGCCATCCGCGAGACTTTCGAGGAGACCGGCCTGCTGCTCGGCAAACGCCAGGATAGTGTCCCGGCGGTCCCTGAAGGGCCCTGGAAGGCCTTCGCGGACGCCGGCGTGCTGCCGGACCTCGCCGCGCTGCATTTCATCGTGCGGGCGATCACCCCGCCGCGCCGCCCGCGCCGCTTCGATGCCCGCTTCTTTGCGGTGGATGCGAGCGCCGTCGCCCGTACGGTCGGGGGCGTGGTCGGCCCGGATTCGGAGCTGGTGGAACTCGTCTGGCTGACCATCGCGGAGGCCAAGGGTCAGGATCTGCCCACCATCACGCAGGTTGCGCTCGACGAGCTCGAGGCGCGCGTCGCCAAGGGGTTCGGGCACGACCTGCCCTCGCCGTTCTACCGCATGCTGAACAAGCGCTTCGTGCGGGCGGAGCTGTAGCAAGGGCGCCGGAGGTTCAAAGCGCTCCGTCATGCGCGGGCTTGACCCGCGCATCCACGTCTTACTTCGTCGGACTTTGAGCAAGAAAGACGTGGATGGCCGGGACAAGCCCGGCCATGACGTTGTGGGCCATTTTCCTTGACTTTTGGGGCTTGGCCGGTAGGGTCCGGCCAAATTCTCCAAAGAGGTTCGAAATGGCCAGGGCCACCACCATCAAGGTCAAGCTCGTGTCGAGCGCCGACACCGGCTTTTATTACGTGACCAAGAAGAATTCGCGCACCATGACCGAGAAGCTGGTCATGAAGAAGTACGATCCGGTCGCCAAGAAGCACGTCGAATTCCGTGAGGCGAAGATCAAGTAACGCTGCGCATCACGGCGTGTTGTGGGGGCGTCCGCGAGGGCGCCCTTTGCATTTGAAAATGGCGTCGGAGGATGCCGCGCGAGGATTGCGCGCTTCAATCGCGCGATCATTGCCAAGCCAATCGCGCGGCGTTTTAAAGAAGGTGGCCGGCCCGGAGCGGTGTCATTGAGGAGGCCACTCACACCGTCCCAGACCGGCCGAACCCCACGGGTGTCAGGAGATGCGGCGGACCTGAGCATTCCGTAGGGCATTCAAAGAGATATGGAGCGATCTTTGCGCGAGTTCTGCACTCGCTGGCTTTGCTCCGGTGCGCTCGTCTGCGCTGTTCTCAAGCTAATCGAACCGGAGCGGAAAGCAACGCCTTCCAGCCCGTCAGCGTGGCGAGATTCGCCGATAGTGTAAAGCGTTAGGGTTTATGCGGAACTCGCCGGCGCTGACGCTACGGCGAGCAGAAATCGTAGCCCGCATTAGCCAAAAGCGCGCTCGCGCGCGATGGCGACATGCGGGTGCGGTCGGGCCGCAAAGCCGGCCCCGGATATCGCCTTGCGCGAGAAAGACGCGCAAGCCTCATCCGGGCTACTTGCCCACAGCGCTACGCGGCGTCCGCGACCACGCGATTGCGGCCGTCGCGCTTGGCGCGATAGAGCGCCTGGTCGGCGCGCTTGAGCACCGTTGCGCCGGTGTCGTTGGCGTTGGACAGCGCCGCAAGACCGATCGAGAGCGTGACGTCGATCGCCTTGGCGCCCTGATCGATCGCGAACGGCTCGCCGGCGATGCGCCGGCGGATGCGCTCGGCCACCAATGCGGCGACCGCCATGTCGGTCTCCGGCATCACGATGACGAATTCCTCGCCGCCATAGCGGCAGGCCAGATCGATGCCGCGGATCGATTTGCGCACCCGCACGGCGAACTCGCGCAGCACATCGTCGCCGGCATCGTGGCCCCAGGTGTCGTTGATCGCCTTGAAATAATCGATGTCGAGCACCAGCAGCGAGAGCGGCTTGCCGCGCCCGGCCGCCTGCTCCACCAGCGTGGAGAGATGCGTTTCCATGTAGCGGCGATTGTAGAGGCCGGTCAGGCCGTCGGTGATCGCCATCTCCATCGACTGTTGCACGTTGTCGCGCAAGCGCGCCGTGTAGCGCTTGCGGCGGATCTGGGTGCGCACGCGCGCGAGCAGCTCGTTCTTGTCGACCGGCCGCACCAGATAGTCGTTGACGCCGATCTCGAGCCCGCGCATCAGCCGCGCCTGGTCCTCGGCCTCGGCGATCATCAGGATCGGCACGCCGCGCGTGCGCTCGAGCGAGCGCACCTGGCTGCACAGTCGCAGCCCGTCGAAATTCTCAAGCCCGAGCGAGACGATCATCACCTCGTAGTCGTTCTCGGCGGCCTGGAACAGCGCCTCCTGCGGGTTCGGCTCGACGTCCACGGTGTGCTCGGCGGTGAGGATGCCGGCGATGCGCTCGTAGGAGATCTTGCGGTCATCGACCAGCAGCACGCGTCCGCCATGGCCGGTTTCCGAGACGGCCGCGACTTCCGGGTCATTGATGCCGATCTCGCGCGAGGTGAGCGCGCGCATGCGCAGCTCGTCGGCCGCCATCTTCAGGCGCACCAGCGAGCGCACGCGCGCCAGCAGCGCCAAGTCGGAGACCGGCTTGGTGAGGAAATCATCGGCGCCGGCATCGAGCCCGCGCACCCGGTCGGAGGGCTGGTCGAGCGCCGTCACCATCACCACCGGAATGTGATGGGTCAGCGGATTGGCCTTGAGGCGGCGGCAGGTCTCGAAGCCGTCCATGCCGGGCATCATCACGTCGAGCAGCACGATGTCGCATTGCGCGCGCTCGCAGATGGCGAGCGTTTCGGCGCCGGACATCGCGGTCGTCACGTCGAAATACTCCGCCGTGAGGCGCGCCTCCAGCAGCTTCACGTTCGCCGGGAGGTCGTCGACAACGAGAATGCGTGCGGTCATTCGAATTCCTCAGGCCGTTCCCAGAAAATGGCGCACCGTCTCGATGAACTTGCCTACCGAGATCGGCTTCGACAGATACGCCTCGCAACCGCCTTCGCGGATGCGCTCCTCGTCGCCCTTCATGGCAAACGCCGTCACCGCCACCACGGGTATCGACTTCAGGTCCGGGTCATCCTTGAGCCACTTGGTGACCTCGAGACCGGACACCTCGGGAAGCTGGATGTCCATGATGATCAAATCCGGGCGGTGCCGGCGCGCAAGATCCAGCGCCTCGATACCGTTGCGGGTACCGACAGTGCTGTAGCCATGTGCTTCCAACAGATCGTGGAAGAGCTTCATGTTGAGCTCGTTGTCCTCCACGATCAGGACAGTCTTGGCCATTCGGCCCTCCGGCTACCCCACCTGCGGCCCGTGGCCCACGGCCAGTTGACCACATCGCCCCCCGGCGTGCGAATGGGCAGAATGTTAGTAAAACCCTAGCGGCGATACGTTACGGAAAGGCAAACGGCGATGGCGAAAGGCAAGGGATTCAGCCGGGAATCCGCTGAAAAACTGGCGATTTCCGCCCTCGGCTTCCTGGCGGAGGACGAAGAACGGCTCGGCCAGTTTCTGTCCGTCACGGGCATCGGGCCGGACATGATTCGCAAGGCGGCGGCCGATCCGTCGTTTCTGGCCGGCGTGCTCGACCACGTGAGCGGCGACGAGGCGCTGCTGCTGGCGGTCGCCGAGCATGCCGGGGTTCGGCCGCAGGACGTCGAACGCGCCCAGGCGGCGCTCAGCGGCAACCGCTGGGAGCGCGAGGTGCCGTAACGGCTTGTCCGAGTTCTGCGTGGCCGCACAACCTGCCATGATGCGAATCGACGCGGGACAGCCTTCCATGCCCGGCCTCTGCCGCGACTGCTTTACGAACGCTTCCGAGACCGTACCGCGCTGTACGGCCTGCGGCTCGCCGCGCCTGGTCCGCCACGCGCTGATCCATGAGCTTGCGATCGCGCATGTCGATTGCGACGCGTTCTATGCGGCGGTGGAAAAGCGCGACGATCCCTCGCTCGCCGACAAGCCGCTGATCATCGGCGGCGGCAAGCGCGGCGTCGTCTCGACCGCCTGCTATGTGGCGCGCACCTACGGCATTCACTCGGCGATGCCGATGTTCAAGGCGCTGAAGGCCTGCCCGCACGCGACCGTGCTCAAGCCCGACATGGCAAAATACGTCAAGGTCGGCCGCCAAGTGCGTGCCATGATGCTGGAATTGACCCCGCAGGTGGAGCCGCTATCGATCGACGAGGCGTTCATGGACCTCACCGGGACCGACCGGCTGCACGGCATGAGTCCGGCACACTCGCTGGCGCGTTTTGCCAAGCGCGTGGAGGCCGATATCGGCATCACGGTGTCGATCGGGCTGTCGGCGAACAAGTTCCTCGCCAAGATCGCTTCCGATCTGGAAAAGCCGCGCGGCTTTGCGGTGCTGGGACGCGAGCAGGCGGTGGCGTTTTTGGCAAGCCGGCCGGTCGGCTTCATCTGGGGCGTCGGCAAGGTCACGCAGGCGCGGCTGCAGCGCGACGGCTTCAACACCATCGCGGACCTGCAGCGCGGCGACGAGACCGATCTGATGCGCCGCTATGGCCTGGAGGGACGCCGGCTGTGGCGGCTCTCGCGCGGGATCGACGATCGCCTGGTCAATCCGGAGCGCGAGACCAAGAGCGTCTCGGCGGAGACGACGTTCAACGAGGACATCGCCTCCTACAAGCCGCTGGAAAAGATCCTCTGGTCGCTGTCGGAGAAGGTCTCGGCGCGCCTCAAGGCAGTCAAGATCTCGGGCTCGACCGTGAACCTGAAACTGAAGACCGCCGACTTCCGCATCAAGACCCGCGCCCGCTCGCTCGCCGAACCGACGCAGCTTGCGACCCGCATCTTCGAGGCCGGGCGCGACCTGCTGGCGCGCGAGATCGACGGCACGCGCTTTCGCCTGATCGGCATCGGGGTGTCGAACCTCGACGAAGCCCACAAGGCCGATCCGCTCGACCTCATCGACCGCCAGGGCGCGCGCACCGCCAGGGCCGAACACGCCATCGACAAGGTGCGCGAGAAATTCGGCAAGGCGGCGGTGGTCAAGGGATTGGTCTTCGACGCGGCCGTCGACGACGATGACGACGAGGAAAGCACCTCGTCGCGGCCGCGATAGCGCCAGAGCGCGAGACGTTGAAAAAACACGCCGTCATACCCGCACTCGTTGCGGGCATCCACGTCTTTCTTGTTTCTTGCTTGGTTGAAACCAAGTCGTGGATGGCCGGAACAAGTCCGGCCATGACGGAGCTATTTGAAAGTCCCGCGCTCTACGCGGCTTCCGAGATGGGCGAGAAGCGCAGGCCGCGGATCGCCCAGATGCCATAGGTTTCGTCGCCGACCTCGATGGTGGCGCGCGTCTTCTGATCGAGCTCGAGTTGCGCCCAGGTGAGCCATGCCTCGGGAACGGTGCTGCAGGACACCGACACGTCGTCGTAGCGCAGGACAGCTTCCTGACGCGGTTCGACGTAGATCAGATCGTCATTCATTGAACACTCCACCCAACTGACTGATACGGGGGGATTGGACCGCCCGAGTGTGCCGAAAAAACGGCTTCAATTGTGGCTTCATGTGGCGCGTTTACGCGCACGGAACCCGGCAGGCCAGCAGTAGAAGACGTCGATCGTGGGAAAGCGCGGCTCCGCGGTCAGGCCGTCCCACGGATCGACCGCAAGGCCGAGGTCGCGATTCCTAAAAGGGCTCTCTGACCTCGCGGGTCGGCAGCGACTTCGCATCGACCTGCCCATTGACCTCCTCGATCGAGATCGTGGGGATCGGCGATGTGGTGGTCGCCACAGGACGCGCGTGCGTGAGCAACTTGATGGTCGAGCCGACGCCCACCAACATCAGAATCACAGCAGCCGGAAGAACGAGCTTGCGCATGGGAACCTCCTGTTGACTGATCCGATGTTGATGACGTGGCCGCGCTACTGAAGGATTTCGGCGGGAGGGAAGCGCGTTACAGCCGTAACGCCGCATCGGCTGTGGACAGTCTCTTGCTGCGCGGATGCCAATGCGGTCGCGCGCATCGTCGACCGCATTCGCCGCACGGAGAAATCCCGGCGAGACCACAAGCGTCGGTCAGGACACCGTGGACATGCGCATCGACTATGGGCGGGATATCGGATCTACGATGTGCATCGCGGAGCACACATTGCGATCCCGGTGTGTGGCGGCGATAGGCGCACGCAACACCAAGTGTTTTTCGATCAGGGCGCTGTCACCACGGTGAGCCCGTGCTCCAGCACGCGGCCGCGATCATGCGA
>JBBWZU010000434.1:0-18742 GCA_039649225.1 Hyphomicrobiales bacterium
TTCCCGACCAATTGGCATCTCTCGGTCGAGCGCGCCAAGGCGGTCGGCGCGCTGTTGAAGAAGGGACTGGCGCTGCCGGATCGCATCCAGATCGACGGCAAAGGGTCTGAAGTTCCTGTCGCGTCCAATGCGACGCCCGACGGCAAATCCAAGAACCGGCGCGTCGAAATATTAATCCCGCGAACTGATTGAACGGCAGGGTCGAGGGATAATGGAACAGATATTCGGTTCAGAGCTGGGCAAGAACCTCCTTCGCCTCGGCCTTTACAGCGTGGGCCTCGCGTCTATTTCGATGATGGTCTGGACGCTCGGCCCGATGATCGAGATCGGCGGCTACCGGCCACTCGACGGCTATCTCACGCGACAAGCCGTCATCCTCATCCTCACGGCGGCAGTGGCAGGCTTTGGCGGCTTCCGATTCTATCGCCGCAGGAAGTCCGCCGAACAACTCGCCGACGGCATCGGCGCAGCCGCGCAAACCGAGAGCGATGCCGTCGTCCTCAAAGACAAGATGAAGGACGCGCTGGCTACGTTGAAAAAAGCCGGCGGCAAGAGTGACTATCTCTACGACCTGCCCTGGTACCTGCTGATCGGACCGCCGGGCGCCGGCAAGACCACTGCGCTGGTGAATTCCGGCTTGAAGTTTCCGCTCTCGCGCGGCGCGACGCCTGCGGCGGTCGCGGGCGTCGGTGGCACGCGTTATTGCGACTGGTGGTTCACCGAGGATGCGGTCCTGATCGACACCGCGGGCCGCTACACGACGCAGGATTCGGATGCCAAGGCCGATCAGCAGAGCTGGTTCTCGTTCCTCGACCTTCTGAAGAAGAACCGGCCGCGCCAGCCGGTCAACGGCGTGCTCGTTGCAATCAGCCTTGAAGACCTGATGGTGATGAGCACCGCGGAGATCAACGCGCATGCCAATGCGATCCGCGCGCGCCTGCTCGAACTGCATGATCGCCTTAAGGTCGATTTCCCGGTCTACGCGCTGTTCACCAAGGCCGACCTTGTCGCCGGCTTCATGGAGTTCTTCGGCAACCTTGGCGAAAACGGCCGCAAGCAGGTGTGGGGCGCGACGTTCCAGACCAATGACAAGACGCGCAACCTTGTCGGCGAAGTGCCGTTCGAGTTCGACGCGCTGATCGAGCGGCTCAACGTCGATCTCACCGACCGCCTGCAGGAGGAGCCGGTGCCGAGCACGCGCGTTGCGCTGTTCGGCTTTCCGGCGCAGATGGCCGCGCTCAAGCGTCCGATCTTCAATTTCCTCAATTCGATCTTCGAGCCGACCCGCTATCACGCCAATGCGACGCTGCGCGGCTTCTACTTCACGTCCGGCACGCAGGAAGGCACGCCGATCGACCAGGTCATCGGCGCACTCGCGCGCAGCTTCGGCGCCGAGGAGGTGTCCGGCGCGCAGTATTCGGGCAAGGGGCGAAGCTTCTTCCTGACCGACCTGATCAATCGCGTGATCATCGGCGAAGCGGCCTGGGTTTCGACCGACTGGCGCGCCGTGCGCCGCGCGATGATCATCAAGGCGGCGGTCTATACCTGCGTGTTCGCATTCGCCGCACTCGCGGTCACGGCCTGGTGGGTGAGCTACAGCCACAACAAGGATCTGATCGCCCAGACCGACAGCCGCATCGAAGCCTACAAGGCCGCCGCAGGCCCGTTGCTCGGCGAGAAAATTATTTCCGACCGCGCGCTGGAAAAAGTCGAGCCGCTGCTGCGGCGCCTGCGCTTCCTGCCCGTCGGATACGCGGCACGCAGCACGTCGGTGCCGTGGACCGCCAAGTTCGGGCTCAGCCAATATGACCGCCTGCGATCCTCATCGGAGAACGTTTATCGCATCGCGCTCGAACGCATGTTCCGCTCGCGCCTGATCTACCGCATGGAGGAAGTGCTCGAGGCCAACCGGACCAATCCGGGCTATCTCTATGAGGCCCTCAAGGTCTACCTGATGCTCGGGGCCCAGCAGCCGGCGGACCGCGAACTTATCGTCTCGTGGATGCGGCGCGACTGGGCCGACAATCTCTATCTCGGCGCCGGCAACGCCAACGGCCGCAAGGCGCTGGAGGAGCATCTCACCGCGATGCTCGACCTTGAAACCGATCAGGAGCCGCTGATCACGCTGCATGGGCCGCTGATCGAAGAGACGCAGAGGACGCTCGCCCGCCTGAGCGTCTCGCAACGGGCTTACGAACTTCTCAAGTCGCAATCGCGTTCGTCGCAATTGGCCGACTGGGTTCCGGCGCAGCGCGGCGGACCGGACTTCGCGCTGGTGTTTGGTTCAGCCGGAGGCCAGGACCTCAACGCCATCAGCGTGCCCGGCTTTTTCACCTATGCGGGCTTTCAAAAAGCATTCCTGGACCGCCTCGGCGATGTCGCCGAGCTTGTCAAGAAAGAGCGCTGGGTGCTTGGGCCGGCCGGCGAACAGACCGCGGTCTCGGCGCAATACGACACGCTGGGCCAAAACCTGCTCGACCTTTACACGCGCGACTTCATCGCGGCCTGGCGCGACGCCCTCGGCAAGCTGCAACTGCGCCCGCTGACGGCGGACAAGCCCAAATACATCGCGCTCGGCGCCGCCGCCGCCGCAACCTCGCCGATCAAGCAGCTTCTGGAATCCATTCGCGACGAGACCGCGCTGACGCGGGAGCGCGCCGGAACGAAGCCTGCCGACAACAAGGCGCCGGCAAGCGGTGACTCGACCCCGGCTTTGCTGCGCCAGCAGCAGGGCACGGCGCCCGGTGCGACGATCGAGGCCTCGTTCAAGGCCTTTCATGTGCTGGTGGAAGGCGACGCCACGCGCCGCCCGATCGATGCGATCATCGCCAATCTCAACGAAATTCATCAAAGCCTCACGCTGCTCGCGACCAATCCGTCGCAGGCCGCGCTGGCCAACGCGGCGCTGCAAACGCAAGTCTCGAGCCTGCGGTCGAACGCGAACCGCCTGCCGCCGCCCTTCTCCGACCTGATGCTGAAGGCCGCCGGATCGTTCGAGGGCGATCTCACCAACTCCTCGCACGCGCAATTGTCGCGCGCGCTGGGCGATCAGGTCGCCGGCTCGTGCCAGCAGATCGTCCCGAACCGTTACCCGTTCACACGCGGGAGCGCGCAGGAAGTTCCGCTGGCGGATTTCGGCAAGCTGTTCGGCCCGGGCGGCACCATCGACCGGTTCTTCACCCAGAACCTCACGGCCCTGGTCGATACCTCGCGGCCCGAATGGACCTGGCGGCAGGACAACGCGCTCGCCCGCACGCTGTCGCCGGCGACCTTGCGCGAATTCCAGCGCGCCGCGCAGATCCGCGATGCGTTCTTCTCGACCGGCGGCAGCATGCCGTCGATCAATCTTGGCGTCGTGCCGCCGCCGGTCACGGCCGGCGGCCTGGCGGCGAAACTCGACATCAATGGCACCGTGATCGAAAGCAAGACCGGCTCGACCGCACCGGTCGCCGTGCCATGGCCGGGCGCCGGCACCAACCGGACCGCGATCACCGTCGGCCCGGACCAGAGCCCGCAACAAGCGCCTCCGAGGCCGCCGTTCGGCGGGCCACCCTCTCCGCAACTGACGCCGGCCGGCGAGCCCTCGGTGCTGGAGCGTCAGGGCCCCTGGTCATTGTTCCGCATGCTCGATGCCGCCTCGCCGACGCGCCAGGGCGACCGAATCGTGGCGACATTCATCGTCGGCGGAACGACGCTGCAATACCGCTTCAGCGTGGGCTCGGTGCAAAATCCACTCAGCCTGCCGGCGCTGCGTGAATTTCGCTGTCCGACCGGGATATGAGGGCTGCCATGCGATGCGGCCTCTATGGAAAGCTGCCATCCAAACGCGACTTCATCGCGATCGGAACGCCGCGCGAGGTTCTCGCCGTCTGGGAACCCTGGATGCAGAGTGGGCTCTCGGCCAGTCGGCATAGCCTCGGTGACAATTGGCAGCAGGCGTTCCTGACGGCGCCGATCTGGCGCTTCTGGCTTGGCGCCGATCTGTGCGGCACGACCGTGCTCGGTGCGTTCATGCCCTCGCTCGACGGCGTCGGACGCTATTTTCCGCTGACCTTGTTCGCCTATCCGGGCGAGGGCGCGGCGATCCCGCCTCCTGAGCTCGATCCGCAGGAGGCCTGGTTCAAGGAGGCCGAGGAATTCCTGCTCTCCACACTGGAACACGACATCACTTTCGACAGCGCGATGCGCGGTCTGGAGCAGATGGCCCGGCCGTCGGACGACAATCCGGTTTCGCGCCGCAACGACATGGTGGAGTTCGACGGTGGCATGGTGGCGCAGGTGCATCAGCGCGCCCTGCCCGAACTGTTCGCCACATTGCGGCTTGCCGATCATGCGAGCGTCTACGCGGGAGCCAGCTTCTGGTGGACGATCGGCGGCGAGGGCTATCAGCCGCTCGCGATGAGCGGCCGGCGCATGCCCCAACCGTTCCAATTCACCGAAATGCTGACCGGCCGTTTCGCCTTCGGGTTCGACTGATGTCCAGGAGCGCGGCAGTCATGCACGACTCACTCCTGCGATTCCACACCGGCGCGGCGACGCATGTCGGCAAGGTGCGCCAGCGCAATGAAGACAGCTATCTGACACGCCCCGACGTCGGCCTCTGGGCCGTCGCTGACGGCATGGGCGGTCTCGAAGCGGGCGATGTCGCGAGCCGGACCGTGATCGATGCCCTGAAAACGATCGAGCGCCCGAGCTCGGCGGCCGAGCTTCTCGCCTGGTGCGAGCAGCGCATGGTGACGGCGAACAGCGCGCTGAACGATATCGGGCGTCAGCGCGGCAGCGTCATCGGAACAACGATCGCGGTTCTTCTCGCCTACGATTCGCGCTTTGCCTGCGTGTGGTCGGGCGACAGCCGCATCTATCTGGTGCGCGACCGCGCGATCATTCCGCAATCGCGCGATCACACCGAAGTGCAGGAGCTGGTCGCCGAAGGCCTGCTCAAGCCGGAGGAGGCGCGCACCTGGCCGCGGCGCAACGTCGTCACGCGCGCGATCGGCGTGCATGACGATCCCGAGCTGGAAATCGCCGACGGCATGCTGCAGGCGGGTGATGCCTTCGTGCTGTGCAGCGACGGGCTGACGTCGCACGTGGAAGACAGCGAAATTCTTCAGGAGGTGATGACGCATGCGTCCCAGGACGCCTGCGATTCGCTGATCGATCTGACGCTTGCGCGCGGCGCTACCGACAACGTGACCGTCGTCATCGCCCGATATGAGCCGAACGGCGGCGCGCCGGGCGGCCAAGCCGACATCTGGGAGTAGGCCGATGCCGGATAACGCATCAGACATGTCGCGCAGCAGGCTCTCCCCCGGTACACGGCTCAACGGGATCTATGAGGTCGATCATCTGATCGCGTCGGGCGGCATGGGGGAAGTCTACAAAGGACACACCGTGCAGACCGGCGACGTCGTCGCCATCAAGGTGCTGCTGCCGGAATTTGCCGAAAACGATGCGGCACTCGGACTGTTCCGCCGCGAAGCATCGGCCCTGCACAATCTCCAACACGAGGCGATCGTCCGCTATTACGTCTTCACTATCGAGCCGGTGCTGCGCCGTCCCTATCTGGCGATGGAGTTCGTCGAGGGACAATCACTGTCGCAACTCGTCAAGCGCGAGCCGCTGACCTACGAGGCGGTGCGATCGCTGCTCAAGCGCGTTGCGGCCGGTCTTCACGTCGCCCATGAGCGTGGGATCATCCATCGCGACGTGTCGTCGGACAACATCATGATCCCGGGCGGCGATGTTGCACGCGCCAAGATCATTGATTTCGGCATCGCGCGCTCGACGCAGCTGAGCGAGCACACGATCATCGGCGGCGGATTTGCCGGCAAGTACAATTATGTTTCGCCCGAGCAGCTCGGACTGTTCGGCGGCGACGTGCGGGCAAAGTCCGACATCTATAGTCTCGGGCTGGTCCTGGTCGAAGCGCTGACCGGCCGGCCGATCGACATGGGCGGCAGCCAGGCCGCGATCCTCGACAAGCGGCGCAAGGTGCCGGATCTCGGCATGATCGACCTGCGCATCAGGCCGCTGCTGGAGAAGATGCTGCAGCCGGATCTGGCCGCCCGGCCGGAGAGCATGGCGCATGTCGCAACCTGGCCGCTCGCCACATCGCGTGCAAGCGAGAGCCACTATGGGTCGGACCTGCGCTACGGCGACGGCGCGCCCCGCAAGCCCGCCTCGCGCAGCGCCAAGGGGCCTGGCAAATGGTACGCGATGGCCGGCGTGCTCGCCGCACTCATGCTGGGTGCCGGCGTGGGGTATTATTACCTGCAGCCCTTCTCGCCGGACGAACCCGGCAAGATCGCGGCAAATGACCCATCGATGTCGCCGCATCTGGACCCCGGCGGCACCGCCGCTCCGCCCCCCGTCTCCACGCCGACGCCGGTTCAACCGCCCAACCAGACACCGCGTCCGCCCGATCCGTCGTCGCCCACGCCATCAAAGCAGGCCAACCTGCCGCCACCGCAAAAGCCTGATCGGGTCGGCGAGATCGAACGCTATATCGGCCAATATAGTGGCGGCGATTGCTTCTTCATCGCGCCGAATAGCGTGAGCGCAGGCGCGGCGCGCATCGACGGCTATGGCGACAGCCCGTCGGCATTCGAGATTCTCGACGACGCGTTCAAGCGCGCGAACGGATTTGAAGCCGATATCGACGTCCGGCAGGTGACGGCGGCGCAATGCCCGGCCATCACCTTCCTCGGACGCGTGCGCGGCGAGCGCAGCCGCGCGTTGCGCGTGCGGGCGGCCAAGACGAACCTGAAGAGCGGTGAGACCCTGACGGGAACGATCGAGAGCGTCGGCAACGGCAGTGTCCAGTTGCTGCTCGTGTCGGAGGAAGGCGTCGTGCAGGACTTGTCCAGATTTCTCAAGCCAGCCGGGGACGCACGAAGCTTCAGTCTGCTCATGCAGCGATCGGGCGCGGCGGGTGCGCAGCCGCAATTGCTCGTCGCCGTGACGAGCACGAAACCGCTCGAAACGCTGAAAGACGCCAACTCACCCGCCGACCCGCTATTTCCGCTCGCCCTCGTCGAGGCAACGCGGGCCGGACAACCGCTTGGCGCTGCTGTCTTCTACTTCAAGCTCGACCTGTGACGCCGATCCTCGGCATTCTAGAGGAGCACTCAATGGACGACATGACGGCTCAAGGCTCAACCGCCTACGACCGCATCAGCTATCCGGGGCATCCGTTCGGCGAAACCCATCCCGATCATATGGGCACGCTCGGCGCATTGTTCGGCATGACGCCGGCGCCGCTCAAGGCCTGCCGCGTGCTGGAGCTCGGATGCGGCGATGGCGCGAACCTCATTCCGATCGCCGCGCAATGGCCGCAGAGCGAGTTCGTCGGGTTGGACCTGAGCGAACAGGCCGTTGCCAGAGGCAATGCGTTCATCGCCCGGATGGGGCTCAAGAATATCGTATTACGCGCCTATGACATCATGGATGTCTCGACCCAGTTCGGGGCATTCGACTACATCAGCGCGCATGGCGTTTATTCGTGGGTGCCGGACCCCGTGCGCAACAAGATCCTCTCTGTTCTCCACGACACGTTGTCGCCGCAGGGCATCGGCTATATCAGCTACAATTGTTACCCGGGCTGCCACTCGCGCGATATTGCGCGCGAAATGATGCGCTATCATGTGCGCGCCGTTGCGGATCCGCAACAACGCGTGCAGCAGGGCCGCGCCCTGTTGACGTTGATGGCCGAGGCGAGCGCCGAAGACTCCATTTATGGATTCGAATTGCGCAACCAGGTGAATCGCATCAAGGACATCGACGACCACGTGCTGTTCCACGACGATCTCGCCGAGGTGGCGACCCCGTTTTATCTTTACGAAGTCGCCGAGGCCGCGGCGTCGCATGGCCTGCAATATCTGTGTGACGCCGCCTTCTCGCTGTCGCGTTTCGAGCGCCTGCCCGCGCCGGCGCGCAAAGAGCTCGCCTCGATCCCGGAAGACGACGCGGTGGAGCGGGAGCAATATGCGGACTTCATCGAGGGCCGCTCGTTTCGGCAAAGCCTGTTCTGCCGCGGCGGGCTCAAGCTGCAACGGAAATTCGACCCGCATTGCGCCCGCAAGCTCCATCTCGCAACGTCCGCCGCGCCGAAAGACGGGCCGATCGACCCCGCGGCCGGCGATGTCGTCACGTTCAAGACCGAGAATGGCAGCACGCTCGCGACCGACCATCGTTTGAGCAAGGCGGTGATTCTGGCGCTCGGCAAAGTCTGGCCGCAGACTATGGGTTTCAATGACGCCGTGAACACGGCCCTGGCCGAGCTCGGGACGGCCGCCGAACCGATCCGGGCGAATCTCGATGAAGAAATGGATGCGCTGGCAAGCTTGCTGTTTCGGGCGTTCGCGGTCGGCCAGTTCGAGCTGCATCTTTTTCCGCCGCATTTGACCACGACCATCACGGAGCGGCCACAGGCAAGTCCGCTCGCGCGGCGTCAGGCCGAAACCGAATTCGCGGTCACGAACTTGCGCCACCGCACGGTGTCGATGAAGGATGAGACCGTGCGGCGTTTTCTGATGCTGGTGGACGGTACCCGTACGGTCGATGAACTCGTCAACGATCTCAATGCGACGCTCGAAGCGCAAGGCAATGGCACGCACGGTGTGGCGCGCGCGGCGGTGGAGCAAAATCTTGCACTTCTGGCGAAACTTGGCTTGCTGGTTGCCTGAACGGAGCGCCACAATGAATCGCCCCCCGAACCTGCTGCGTTGCGTTGCACTTCTGGCCTTCGGCTCGATGGGCACGGCGGCGCTGGCCAATGACAGCACGGCCGAGCTTTCGGTCGGCGGCCTGGTGTTCACGCGCAGCGCCGAGATTTCGGTCGAGTCGGCGGAGCTCACCATCACGCCCGAGCAGGTGAGCGTGCGCTATGTCTTTCTCAATCAGACGCAAAACCCCGCGACCGTGACGGTTGCGTTTCCGCTGCCCGACATCGACCTGTCGGAGGCTGACAACTACGCGATCCCGACTGACGATCCGGTCAACTTCGTTGCCTTCCAGACCAAGGTGGATGGCAAGCCAATCAGCTTCACGGTGAATCAGCGCGCCTTCCTCGGCGACAAGGATATTTCTCCCTCGATCAAGCGTGCGGGCCTGCCGCTGCTACCGATCGGCGCGCAAGGCAACCGCATCGCCGAACTGCCGAAGGAGTCGCGCGATCGTCTGATCAACGAGGGCCTGCTGATCCCGGCCGGGACCGATGCGAAGGGGCAGCAGCTCCATGCCGGAAGCTGGACCGTAAAAACCTCGGTGGTGCGTCAGCAGACATTCCCGGCGGGCAAGCCTGTCGTGGTCGAGCACCGCTACCGCACCAGCATGGGGGTGAGCTTCGACACGATCTTGCGCAAGGGACTGCGCGACAACGCCGCCATGGATCAGGAGGTCAAGCGCTATCGGACCGGCTACTGCGTGCCGGACGATCTCCTGCGCGGCATCGACAAGATCGCGGGCGACGCCGAAGGCAACACGGCTCAACTGCGCGAACGGCGCATCAGCTACGTTCTGAAAGCCGGCGCGAACTGGCTCGGCCCGATCAAGGATTTCAAGGTTGTCATCGATAAGGGCAAGCCGGACCGGCTGGTAAGCTTCTGCCTCGACAATGTGAAGAAGATTTCGCCGACCTCGTTCGAGGTGCGGATGAAGGATTTCGCCCCCGACCGCGACCTGAAAATCCTGCTGATCGGAAAAGCCGATTGAAGGCTGGGGGCTTGAAGCCTTAATACACCGTTACGGTGATCTTCTTGGACACCAGCGGCGGGCTGAAGACCTTGTGTTCGGCATCGCCGAGCACGAGCTGCAGCGTATGCCGGCCCGGCGGCAGCTCGACGCGCGCCTCGCTCTGCCCGGCGCCGAAATGAATATGATTCTTGTCGGACGGAATGGTGTCTCCGGCCTTGATCTCCTCATTGAGGTCGACGAACAGATGGTGATGTCCGGAATTCGGGGTTTTGTCGCCGGCGCGCGCGATGCCCATGTTGCGCAAACCGAACCGGCACCAGAACGCGCCCTTGATGCGCTGACCGTCATTCGGCCAGATGACGTAGAGATGGGCATCGCCCGGCGCCGTTGACTGCGCCAGCGCGGCTGCCGGCATCATTGCGGCCGCGGCAAGTACGCCACGTCGTGTCATCTGGCTCATGTCAATTGCCCTTCGCTCGTGCAACGCGGAAACCGTGGGTGAGATAGCGAACGCCGGTGTCGTAATAGTCGCGGCTGGAGCTGCGCATGTAGCCCGAATCGTTCTTCCACGAGCCGCCGCGCAAGACGCGTTGGCGGCAGTTGGTCAGCTCGCGCGCGGTGCCGTTGCGCGGCGCGCCCTGATAGTCCTTGATCCAGCAGTCGGCGACCCACTGGGCGATGCCTCCGGCCATGTCGTGCAGTCCAAGCGGGTTCGGCGCGAAAGCTCCGACCTTGACCGGGAGCGCGGCGTTGGCATCGGTTCCGCAGCCCTTGCACGCGGCCTTGTTGGGCAGAAGCGAATTGCCCCACCAGAATTTGGTCGAGGTATTGGCACGCGCCGCATACTCCCATTCGGCCTCGGACGGCAGGCGATATTTTGTCTGCGTGGTCTTCGACAGCCAGGCCACGTAGTCCTGCGCGTCGGTCCAGCTGACATTGTAGATTGGAAGATTGTCGTCGCCGGTTGGCTCGTAGCTGCAGGCCTTGTCGGCGACGCACTGGCGCCATTCGCCGATCGTCACCGGATAACGCCCGAGCGCGAAGGCCGCGACCGTCACGTCGTGCGACGGCTTTTCCGACGGATCGTCATTGCTGCCCATGGTGAACTGGCCACCCGGAAGATTGACCATTTCGGGACAGCGCTCGCAGTCACGAAACGAATTCGCCGATGAGCCGGAGAGCTGCGCGGGAGGCGCCGGAACGGCCGGCGGCTTGACGACGGCAAGCTGCTGTTGTGGCGGCGGCGGAGCCGCCGGCTCAGCCGCTTGCGCGGGCGGTGGCGCGGGAGCCGTCACGGCCGGCGGCGGGCTCGTGGGTGGTGACGGCGTAGCGGGAGCCGGGGTCGCTTGCTTGGCAGGCGGCGCTGCGGCGGGCGGCGAAGGCGCCGATTGCGCCGGTGCCGGCGCGGCTGCGGGCGGCTTGGTTACGATCGGCGGCGCGGGTGCATTGGATGCAACCGGTGGCGTTGGAGGCTGCTTTGCCTCCGGCACCTTCTCGACCATGGTCACGGTGCGGTCGGGCGTGCAGAGACGGATTTCCGAGAGCTTGGCGAGCTCGAGAAACAAGCCTTTGGGATAGCGCTGCAGGTATAGCCGCATGGCGTCGCATTCATTGGCGGCACGCGCGGAATTCCAGAACGCGATTTCAAGCGACCGTTCCTCCGCGCTCTGCGCATTGCGCGATGGCGACGGAGCGACGGGCTTGGAGTCACGCGGCGCCAGTTCGGCCACCGCCGGCCCGCCGACGAAATAGAACCGGCGCGACGTATCGCTGAGCTGCTGCGGGCGCTGCTCGTTGCGGGTCGCCTGGCGCACGTCGGCGGCGACCAGCTTGAGCATGACCGAAATTTCCACCCCGTTCTCGGGCATATGCTTGAGCAGCGCCGCCGTGAAGGGGCTGTTGCGTCCACCTCCGTCCGCCGCCTCCTGCCCGGGAGCCGCCGCGTAGGCGATCATCGTGTCGCGGCTGGTCGGTTCCATGCGCGCCAGGCCTTTGCCGACCGCCACGGTGCGATGCATGACCGCGAGGTTCTTCTTCAGGTTTTCCGCCAGCGGATTGTTGCGGCATGCGTCCAGGAACACGATGTTGGTCGCGACCTTCGATTCCATCAGCCCGACGATCGCGTCGAGCTCGATCGTTTCGGACGAGATCAGGAATTCATTGCTGAGCTGTGCGTTGACGGAAACCAGATAGTTCTTCTCGTTGATCGCAAGACCGTGGCCGGCATAGAAGAACAGCGCGACGTCGGCGCCGTCGAGGGTGCGGGCAAATTTGTCGATCGTGCCGGCGAATTTCCCCTGGTCCAGATCGAGGCCGAGCGTGACCTCGAAGCCGAACTTCTTTAGTGTTTCGGCCATATCGCTGGCATCGTTGCGCGGATTGCGCAGCGCGGCGGCACTGTTATAAGCCGAGTTGCCGATCACGAGTGCGACGCGGCGTTCGGCCTGCGCGCCGGCGGCAAACAACGTCATCGATGCGAGCATCGCGGCGAACATAAGCAGCCGCCGCAACACTGCGAGGCCACTCTCAAACCGCATCTCGTCTTCTCCCGCCAAATCGATGCCCCGGACGATGCCACCGTGATCCGATGGGGGCAAGCGCTTCAACCTGGCAGACCGCGAGCGGACGCGCTGTGATGACGATCACAGCCCGCAAGGGATGATCAGCGGGAAACTGGCCCGCCGGGTTGGTCCGGCATGGAGCCTGCCACGCCCACGGGATGCGTGAGCGTGGCGCGGTGACCTACTCGGCCGTCGTGGGGTCAATCACCGTACGAACTCGAGCGATCGAGTTGGCCGGGAAACCGGCCGTCTGCGCATGCTCGCGAATCATGTCTTCGCTGGGAGCACGGTAGATGCAGTAGATCTTGTCGTCGGTGACATAGCTGTGCACCCATTGAATGTTGGGCCCAAGCTTGCGCAGCACCGAACAGGAGGTCTGCGATGCCCCCTTCAAATCACTCGCGGCGAAGGAGCCGACCCCCGGCATGTTTCTTTCAATCACAAATTCAGGCACACGCGATCTCCCCTATGCGGTTCCAATATGCAGAATTGGTGCGGGCGTCCGGCGGCGCCCGCACTTTCGTTAGTGGGGTACCCTTGCGTCGAAGTTGGCCGCGACGTGTCACGAAAAGTTGAAAGCGTATCGCCTTCCGTAAAGTCAGGCCGGAAGGCCGACCGTGTGCAGAGCGTCGACGACGCGATCCAGGAACACTGGCGTCACCGGTGGCATGCCTTGCCGTACGTCCGACACCGTGAGATCGGGATATTCTCCACGCAGAGCACAAAGGCTGCGGCGGGCCTCAGGCCCGGCGCCGGCCAGCACATACGCGGGACACAAGGTCCGATGGATCCACGTCGCCGACGGATGCTCGGCGAGCGCACGCTCCTTCCAACGGGCGGCTTCGAGGTAGCGGCCTGCCTGGAAGTGGGCACAGCCGATCCCCACCAGGTTGTTGAAGGCGAAGGAGTCCTGCGGCGCAAGGTCGAGCGCAATCTTGAATCGCTCGATCGCCGATTCGGTATCGCCGTTGTACATGTCGATAAATCCGCTGCGGCTCCACGCCCAGGCCGAGCCGCCATCGACGGAGAGTGCCTTGCGGATAATCAGATTCGCGGCGTCGAGATCACTCAACAAAGTAACGGCGTTGCCAAGGATGGCCAGCACGGTCGCATCCGCGGAGAGGGACTGCGCCCTTCGCACCAAGTCCGCGCTGAGTGCGCGCTCCTTGGCCGGATTCGTGGTGAAATGATAGATGATGCGCTGCACGCGCGCCCAGGCGGCAAGTGCGATTGCAAGCGCGTTGCCGGGGTCGCGCTCCATCGCGCGTTCCAGTAAATCGAGGGCGCGCGAATTTCCGTCCGCGTCGAGCGAGAGAACGCCGGGCATCGCCCGTAGCGCCAGATCGTGCGCACTCAGGTCATCGTTCGGCTTGCGCTGGGCGCGATCGATTTCGGCAAGACGCAGGCACGGCTGAAGCACCGCGGCAATTTTCGTGGCAAAATGCTCGATCGGCACGGATTCGTCATCCAATATGCCGTCGGAGCGATGTGCCGACAGGTGACGGCCTGTTTCGGTCTCGCTCAGCCGAAAGGTCAGGCGCGTCTGCCGGCCCGATCCGCGAACGACACCGGCCAGGCGGTAGCGCGCCGATCCCGCATGACTTGCCATGGAAACGCCGGCTCGCGTCAGCGCGGTTGCAAGCTCGTCGGCGATGCTGCGGGCAAACGCGCCATGTTCCGGCGGGGCGTCGATTGGATCGAGCGCGATCGTCGGCCGGTCGCGCCCGGATGTAAAAAATGACGGCATCGACGCGACCGTGCCGGCGAATACGGCCTGCCGCTTCAGGGTCTGCGACGGTGTCTCGCCATAGCGACGGCGGTACTCGACGGAGAAGCGCCCACCATGCAGAAAACCGCAGTGCAGTGCTATATCCGTCACCTTCGTGCCAGCCAGGCCCTGGAGCAGCTCACGGCGCGCGCGCTCGAAGCGGATCTCGCGCAGCGCGCCGCCCGGCGTTTTGCCGAGGAAGACCTGGAACTGGCGCTGCAACGTCCGGGTGGACACGGCTGCGGCGGCCGCCAGCTCGGCCACGCTCCAGTCGCGCTCCGCATTGGCACGCATGGCGTCCAGCGCACCCCTGACGCTGCGCGGCAGCAGGGTGGTGCCCGATGAGCCTTGGGCATGTTCGATCATTGCAAGATACCCCTACCGACTTTGCACCCCGACCGTGGTGAGAAACGTCACACTTCGGATAGCCGTGTCGCGATCCGGATAGAGCCCCGCCCAAGCCCGGCCTAAGCCGCCCCGTTGCAAAGCGACTTCATAGTTAGTCAGGAGCGGACCATGGCGGGTTTGTTGGCGGTTCTTTACGGCATCGTGGCTTACGTCACATTTCTCGTTACAATTCTCTATGCTATTGGATTTGTAGGTAATTTCGTCGTCCCGAAATCGATCGACTCAGGGGTGGCCGGGCCGTTTCTCGAAGGCCTGATCGTCAACACGCTGCTGCTCGGGCTATTCGCGATCCAGCACAGCGTCATGGCGCGGCCGGGCTTCAAGCGCTGGTGGACGCGTCTCGTCCCGGCTTCGATCGAACGCAGCACCTTCGTGCTGTTCTCCAGCCTGGCGCTGTTGCTTCTGTATTGGCAATGGCGGCCGATGCCCGAGCCGGTCTGGACGGTGCAGGATTCAACGGCGGCAGCGGCGCTCAACGCGATTTCGCTGTTCGGCTGGGCCTTGCTGGTGTTGAGCACTTTCATGCTCAGCCATTTCGAGCTCTTCGGGCTGAGCCAGGTCTTCGCGCGCCTCTTCCGCAAGAATTTGCCGGCGGCGAAATTTCACACGCCGCTGCTTTATCGCGTGGTGCGGCACCCGATCTATCTCAGCTTCCTGCTCGCCTTCTGGGCGACCTCCGCGATGACGGTCGGCCACTTGCTGTTCGCGCTGGCGACCACCGGCTACATCCTCATCGCCATCCAGCTGGAAGAGCGCGACCTCATCGACCTGTTCGGCGACCAGTATCGCCGCTACCGGCAAAACGTCGGCATGCTGTTCCCGCTGCCCGGCCGCAAGCTTGACCGGACAAATGCGGAGCTTTCTTCGGGCGAGCGCGGCGGTCTTTGACGGCGAACAAGTACGACCGGCGCAGACGTGCGCCGGTCGGCCGCCGCCTCCATCAAGGCCGAGAAACGTCATTTTGCATTCCGCTGTCGCTCGCCCGAGCACTTTCTTGATATCTTCAAAAGCGACTATGGTCCAATCCTCAAGGCTTTCGCGGCGCTCGACGAGGCAAACCAACGCGGGCTGAGAGACGATCTGCTGGCACTGATCGGAAGCATGAATCGCACCGAGGACGGCACGATGGTCGTCCCGAGCGAATATCTCGAAGTCGGGGGCGTCAAGCGATGATACGATCCTGAAGCCAACAGGAATCCCGGTACCATGATCGAGCACGAGCGCGGCGGTATCGAGTGCGAGGAGACCGGAGCCGGTCCGACGCTCGTGCTGATGCCGGGATCATGCAGCACCGGCGCCGCATGGCGCCCCGTCGTCTCGCAGTGGAACGGCAACTTTCGCTGCGTGACGACGAGCTTGCTCGGATATGGCGGCACGGCTGAACGGCGCACGTCCGACGATGTCGATATCTCCCATGAGGTCGAAATCATCGAGGCCGTGGTTCGGCACGCGGGCGGCCCGGTCCACCTCGTCGGTCATTCGTTTGGCGGCCTGACCGCGCTCGCTGTCGCGCTCAGGAAGAAGGTGCCGTTGCTCAGCCTGACGATCGCCGAGGCGCCCGCGCCGGAGATCCTGCGCCATACGGGCGAGCACGAGCACTATCGTTCATTCCGCGACATGAGCGAAGCCTATTTCGCCGCATTCCATGCCGGCGAGGAGGCGGCAATCGAACGGATGATCGATTTCTTTGGCGGCGCAGGCACATTCGCAAGCTGGCCGCCGCGCGTTCGCGCCTACGCGGTTGAGACGACGCCGGTGAATATTCTGGACTGGGCGAGTGCTTATGGCTTCGCGCTGACGCCCGCTTTGCTGAGGTCCGTCGAGATTCCGGCCCTGATTCTGTACGGCGAGACCAGCCATCCGGCCGTGCGGCGCGCAAACGAATTGCTCGGCCTGTGCATACCGAACGCCTTGACCCTTGCAATCCCGGGGGCGGCTCATTTCATGATCGCAACCCATGCCAATGAGGTGGCCGATGCGGTCACCCGGCATGTGGCGAGCGCAGAGAAGCTCGCGCATGTCGCGTGGGGCGAGGATTTGACGATCTGACCTGAAAGAGTTTTTAGGGCCAGGCCTTCTGAAGGTTGGCCAAGGTCGCGGCGCCGAGCCGGACCGGCGGCATCACGGCGCTGAGATCGTAGCTGCGCACCATGTCATCGGCCACCATCTTGCCGCCGATGACCAATCCCTTCTGGAGCAGGCCGGGGTTCTTGGTGAACACGTCGTCTCTTGAATGCGCCGCGTTCGTCAAGCCAAGCGTGTGAATGAGCTCGTGCGCCACAATATAGAGGCGCACACCGCGCCCCGCCTCCCGGGCTTTCGGATCAAGCTTGCTGACCCGCGGCGTTGCCGGGACTTTGATCGTGACCTTCTGAATCGTGGCCGAGCCGCCGGTATCGAGCAGGCTCTGCCCGTGAAGGTCGCTTCCGGGCGTGGTGTCGAGCGTGGCCTCGGCCTCGGATTGCTTGTCGGTGAGCTTGATGACGACCTTGATGCCTTTGTTCGACAGTTCGTCATTGACCGCCGCGACAGCCTTCTCAACGACCCCGGCCCATTGGCTCCCGCGCAAGCCATGTCCGACAAAAACGCGAATGACGCCGCTCTGACGGACGGCATCGTTCCAGGGGATGACTTGCTGCTCGGTTTGACCGGGGGGAGGCATTGGAATTGCTATAGGCCGCCTCGCACGCCGTAGCAATCATCGACGCTTCTATTCTAGACGCGAGGGCTGCTGCCGCATGATGCGGCAGCAGCCAAGTTGCACGGTGACAGACCGTATCAGGAGAACAGGAAGTCGTTCGCGTGCAGCGCTGCAAGCGACACGTTCTGCAGGGCCGCGAAGGTGTGCGTCCCATCGGAGATCACGACGTCGGCCCCCGACTGGAAGATGTGGCCGTTCGCAACCAACTGGTCGAACGAGTGATCGGAGAAGCCCTGGAGCACGATCGTATCGGCCTGGTGCAGGCCGCCCGTATGCACCTGGAAGTCCTCGATCACAACGTTTTCGGTGTGGCCGAAGTTGAACACGAACGTATCGTCGCCGGCACCGCTATTCACCAAGACGTTGCCGGCACCGAGCTTGAAGGTATCGTTGCCATCACCGCCGTTCAGTGTGAGTCCCATCGTTCCGGCCGGGATCGCGGACGCATCGATCGTGTCGTTGCCCGCGCCGGCGTTGATGGTGAGATGGTCGCCCGCCTCACCATGATCGATGGTCACCTGCTCGGACAAGCCGCCGGCCGTCAGAGCACTGCCGGACGCCGTCAACGTGATGGCGTCGTCGTCCGCCGTGCCGTTCACCGTGACGGTGTCCGCCTGGCCGTCGCCGGTGGCAGTGCCGAAGGCCGCAAGATCGATCGCAACCTGCTTCACACCGGTCCCGGTGAGGTCGTTCACCGTGACATCGTCGGTGCCACCGCCAGTCGAGACCTCGATGTGATCCACGTCGGCAAGATGCATCGTGATGGCGCCGACATCGCGCGTGAGCAACGTCTCGGGACCATTGGCCGTGATGGCGATGGCTTCCGAAACGTTCGCGCCGTTGAAGGTGAGAGTATCGAAGCCGGTTCCACCGTTGACAGTGTCGCTGCCGTCACCTGGATTCCAGATGAATCGGTCGTCGCCATTGCCGAGCGACGCGACGTCGTCGCCGGCGCCGCCCGTGACGATGTCGTTGCCGTCGCCGGCCTCGATCGTGTCATGGCCGCCACCGGACTCGATCCGATCGTCGCCAGCGCCGCCCTGAATGAAGTCGACGCCGCCGCCGGTCGTGATGACGTCATTGCCGTCGCCGGCATCGATGATGTCGTTGCCGCCGCCACCAGTGATGACATCGTCTCCGGCATTGCCGGAGATGTGATCGTCGCCGGTGCCACCGATGATCGTGTCGTCGCCGTCACCGCCAAGGATGATGTCGCCACCGTTGCTGGCGCGGATCGTATCGTTGCCGGCGCCGCCGTCGACGAAGAGCCTGATCTGGCTGGGGTTGAGCCCGGACGCGTCGATGGTGTCGTTGCCATCGAGTCCGAGGATGGACAGGAAATCATTGGCGGCCTCGGCGCCGTCGATGATGACGTCCGCCGACAGTCCCTGCACGACGACCGACGTGCCGTTGCTGAGCACGCTGATATGATCGTCGCCTGCGGTACCGTTGACGACCACGGAATCCGCCGCGCCATCGCCCGCGCCGCCGAGCGCCGCGAGCTCGATGCGCTCGATGCCGTGGAGGTCCATGGTGATAGCGCCGACGTCGCGGAACAGTGTCGCATGATCGCCATTGGCCGAGATGTCGATGCGTTCTGCGGCATTGGCC
>JBBWZU010000361.1:0-2941 GCA_039649225.1 Hyphomicrobiales bacterium
CGTCCGCGAACAGGCTCTTGAACATGCCGACCGATGAGATCAGCTCGTCCGGCTGGAAGAACGGCACGCCGTTCTGCGTCACCATCACGCCGCCCGGCGCCATGCAGCGCTTGCAGGCGGCGTAGAATTCCTTGCTGAACAGCACCGCCCCCGGCCCGACCGGATCGGTCGAGTCGACGATGATCACGTCGAAACGCCGCTCGGTCGTGGCGACATATTTCATGCCGTCGTCGATCACGCTCGCAAAGCGCTTGTCGCGGAACACCGGCTTGGTGAATTCCGGAAAATGCTCTTTGGAAAACTCCACCACCGAGGCGTCGATCTCGACCTGCACGACGCTTTTCAGCGTCTTGTGCTTGAGCACTTCCTCGGCGATGCCGCAGTCGCCGCCGCCAATGATCAGCACGTTCTTCGCCTTACCGTGGGCCAGGATCGGCACATGGGTCATCATCTCGTGATAGATGAACTCGTCGCGCGTCGTGACCTGCGTCGCGCCATCCAGCATCAGCATCTTGCCGAAATGTCTGTGCTCGAACAGCACCAGCGACTGGTGCTCGGTCTGCTGCTCGTACAGCACCTTCTCGACCGCAAAGGTCATGCGGAAGCCGAGCTCGTCGAACAAAGTTTCGGAAATCCAGCGTTTCTCGGCCATGGGGTGTCTCATGCGTCATGGCCGGGCATAGCCCGTCCAGACGGGCGTGGACGCCCTAATGCCCGGCCATCCACGTCTTACTTGCTCTGCTAATCACGAAAGGAAGACGTGGATGCCCGGGACAAGCCCGGGCATGACGGAGTTCGGTTTACGCCCCCTGCCCGCGCAGGTGCTCGCCGACCACGATACGCTTGGGCCGGAACGCCTCGCGCAGCACCGGGATACAGGCTTCGGGCTTGGCCTCGCCGCACATGAACACGTCGAGCGCCGCGTAGCTCGCCTCCGGCCAGGAGTGGATCGAGATGTGGCTTTCGGCCAGCACCGCGACGCCGGAGACCCCGCCATTGGGCTCGAAGTGATGCAGATGGATGTGCAGCAGCGTCGCGCCGGCCGCGGCGACGCATTTGCGCAAGGCTTCCTCGATCCGGTCGATATCGTCGAGGCCCTCGGCCTCGTAGAGATCGATGATCAGATGAACGCCCGCGCAGCGGACGCCATTCCGTTCGACGAAGTGGTCTTTACGCTCGTCCAAAACAGCCGGAGCGATCAGCTTGTCATTCTGTCGGGCGGTACCTGGGATCCCCAAGCCCTTGTCCGATCGTAAGAGGGCGTGCTGGCGCATGCCGTCCTCCCCAACCAGAGAAAAGAACCCGAGATGCCGGCAAGCCGGCGCCACGGAATGCGAAAGCCGCCCGAGCCTATCCAAATCGGACTGCTCGCCAGCGGCAAGCCCCCCACATAAGGTCATCGCGCCGAACGATCAAGCAGAATCTTCGGCGTTTCCGCAAGATGCCTAACTCGCCTCACGTATGGCGAGATGATCGTCAGGCAAACGCCAACGGTAATTCGCGTTGCGCGGCCTGCTGCGCTTCGACGGCGGCGACGGCTGTCATATTCACGATGCCGCGCGCCGTCACCGACGGCGTCAGGATATGCGCCGGACGCGCCGCGCCGATCAAGATCGGCCCCACCGGGAGCGCGTCGGCCAAGACCTTGATCATCTGATAGGCGATGTTGGCGGCCTCGATATTCGGCATGATCAGCACGTTTGCCTCGCCGGTCAGGCGCGAGTGCGGATAGACGCGCTGGCGGAATGCCGGAACCAGCGCCGACTCGCCGTTCATCTCGCCGTCGACCTCGAAGTCCGGGCTCTGCCGGCGGATGAGATCGAGCGCGGCGCGCATTTTCTCCGCCGACTCGCATTGGTAGCTGCCGAAGTCCGAGCGCGAGAGCAGCGCCATCTTCGGCTCCATGCCGAAGCGGCGGACATGGGTTCCGGCCTGCATCGCCATCTCGGCGATCTCCCCGGCGCTCGGGTCGGGATTGATATGGGTGTCGGCGAGAAAATACACGCCCTTGGCGGTGATGACGGTCATCAGCGCGGCGAAGATACAGGCGCCGGGTGCCAGACCGATGATATCGCGGATCTGGCGCAGATGGGCCATATAGCGCCCCTCCACGCCGCAGATCATGGCGTCGGCGAGCCCTTTATTGACCGACAGCGCCGCGATCACGGTCGCATTGGTGCGCAAGAGCGTGCGCGCCGCATCCGGCGTGACGCCCTTGCGGCCCGCCGCCTCGACCATCGCCAGCACGTATTCGCGGTAGCGCGGATCGTCCTCGGGATTGATCAGCTCGAAATCGCGCCCCGGACGGATCGAGAGGCCGAACCGCGCGAGGCGCTGCTCGACGATCGCCGGACGGCCGATCAGCAGCGGATAGGCCAGCCCCTCCTCCACCACCACCTGAGTGGCGCGCAGGATGCGCTCGTCCTCGCCTTCGGCGTAGATGACGCGCTTCATCGCGGTCTTGGCCTGTGTGAAGACCGGCTTCATGATGAAGCCGGAGCGGAACACGAAGCGGTCGAGCCGTTCTGCGTAGGTGGCAAAATCCGTGATCGGCCGGGAGGCGACGCCGGAGGCGATCGCGGCTTTGGCCACCGCCGGCGCGATGCGCAGGATCAGGCGCGGATCGAACGGGCTCGGGATCAGCGAGCCCGGCCCGAAGGTCGCCATGTCGCCGCTATAGGCCCGCGCCGCCACATCGGACGGCGCCTCGCGGGCGAGCGCCGCGATTGCGTTCACGGCGGCAAGCTTCATTTCCTCATTGATGGTGGTGGCGCCGACATCGAGCGCGCCGCGGAAGATGTAGGGAAAGCACAGGACGTTGTTGACCTGGTTCGGGTAGTCGGAGCGCCCGGTGCAGATGATCGCATCCGGCCGAGTCATGATCGCCTCTTCGGGCGTGATCTCGGGCGTCGGATTGGCGAGCGCCATGATCAGCGGCTTG
>JBBWZU010000442.1:0-11082 GCA_039649225.1 Hyphomicrobiales bacterium
GCGCAGGTCGGCTTGCCGGTGGAGAGCCGCGAGATGCCCGCGGAGGTGAAGCTCGGCGACGAAGCGGTGACCGTACTGGAGGCGTGGGTGAAAGCCCACGCGAAGTAGCTACTCGGCGGCCTTCAGCACTGTCGGCTGACCAGCGCGGAACTGCTCCAGCAACGCCGCTTCGTCGGCTTTGGCGGCCACCAGATGCCGCGCCTTCACATGGCCGAAGCCGCGGATCTTTTCCGGAATATTGGCGAGGCCGACCGCGACGGGGTGATTGTCGGGGTTGAGCTTGCCAATGATCTCATCGAGCAGCGCCTCATAGTCGGCGATCAGCTTGCGCTCGGTGCGGCGCTCCGCGGAGTAGCCGAAAATGTCGAGCACGGTGCCACGCAGGACCTTGAATTTTGCCAGCACGCGGAAGGCCGGCAGTATCCAGGGTCCGAGCGTCATCTTCCGCGGCAGGCCGGTGACCTTGTCCTTGCGGGCGAACAGCGGCGGCGCCAGGTGGAACTTGAGCGTCAGATTGTCGCCCGCGACCTCGTTCTTCACCTGCGCCAGGAATGAGGGCTCGGCGTACAATCGCGCGACCTCGTATTCGTCTTTGTAGGCCATCAGCTTGAACAGATAGCGCGCGACCGCCTCGGCAAGCCCGGTCTTGCCCGGCGCCTTCGCGGCTTCGGCGGCCCTCGCGTTTTCAACCAGCGTCTGGTAGCGCGCCGCATAGGCCGCGTTTTGATACGCGGTCAGGAATGTCACGCGCCGCGCGACCGTCTCCTCGAAACTCTGCGACAGCCGCCGCGCATCGCCGGCCGAATCCGGCGCGGGCTTCACCAGCGCCTCAACCGACGCAGCGTCGTGCGCAGCACGGCGCCCGAACTGGAAGGCGCTCAGATTCATCGGCACCGCTTCGCCGTTGAGCTCGATCGCGCGCTCGATCGACTCGGCCGAAAGCGGCAGCGCACCGAGCTGGTAGGCGTAACCGACCATGAAGATGTTGGCGCCGATCGAATTGCCGAGCAGCGCGGTGGCCAGCCGCGTGGCATCGACGAAGCGGGTCTTCTCGGCGCCCGCCGCGGTGCGGATCGCGCGGCGCAGCCGCTCGGTCGGCAGTGAGAAATCCGCGTTGCGGGTAAAGTCGCCGGGGAAGATCTCGGTCGTGTTGATCACCATCGTGGTGGCGCCGAGCTTGGCGGTCGAGAGCACCTTCTTGTTGCCGACCACCACCATGTCGCCGCCGAGCACGAGATCGCACTCATTCGCGGCAACCCGAATGGCGTGGATGTCCTCGGGCTTTCCGGCGATGCGGATGTGGCTGTAGACCGCGCCGCCCTTCTGCGCGAGCCCGGCCTGATCGATGATGCCGACACCCTTGCCTTCCAGATGCGCCGCCATGCCGAGAACGCCGCCGATGGTCACGATGCCGGTGCCGCCCACTCCAGTGACGATGATCGAATAGGTCTGCCCGATCGCCGGTTGCACCGGCTCGGGCAGCGCGGGCAATCCGGCCGGCGCCTCGATCGCCTTGCCGCGCTTGAGCTTCGCGCCCTCGACAGTGACGAAGGACGGGCAGAAGCCCTTCAGGCAGGAGAAGTCCTTGTTGCAGGAAGACTGATCGATGGTGCGCTTGCGGCCCCATTCCGTATCGAGCGGCTGCACCGAGACGCAGTTCGACTGCACGCCGCAGTCGCCGCAGCCTTCGCACACCAGTTCGTTGATGATGACGCGCTTGTCGGGATCCGGGAACTGGCCGCGCTTGCGGCGACGGCGTTTTTCGGCCGCGCAGGTCTGGTCGTAGATCAGGACCGTGAGACCCGGGATATCGGCAAGACCGGTCTGAACCGCCATCAGCTCGTCGCGATGATGGATCGTGACGCCCTCGGGGAATCCGGCGTCGCGCGGATACTTCCACGGCTCGTCAGTCACGATGACGATCTTTTTGGCGCCCTCGGCCGCCACCTGCCGGGCAATGATCGGCACGGTCAGCCCGCCATCATTGCGCTGGCCGCCGGTCATCGCGACCGCGTCATTGAACAGGATCTTGTAGGTGATGTTGACGCCGGACGCGGCCGCCGCGCGGATCGCCAGATAGCCGGAATGATTGTAGGTGCCGTCGCCGAGGTTCTGGAACACATGCTTGCGCTTGCTGAACGGCGCCTCGCCGATCCAGTTCGCGCCCTCGCCGCCCATATGGGTCCAGCCGAGCGTATTGCGGTCCATCCATTGCGACATGAAATGGCAGCCGATGCCCGCATAGGCGCGCATGCCTTGCGGCACGACGGTGGATGAATTGTGCGGGCAGCCGGAGCAGAAATAGGGCGTGCGCGCCGACACGTCGGTCATCGCCGCGACAGCGCTCTGCGCCTGCTTGAGGCGCGCCACGCGGTTGGCGATCTCCTCGACATGACCGCGCCGCAGGATGCGCTCGCCGACCGCGATGGCGATATCGTGCGGATCGAGCGCGCCCTTGACGGGAAACAGCCAGTTCTCGCTTTCATCGCGCTTGCCGACGACCACCGGCTGGTTGGCCGAACCGTAAAGCTCCTCGCGCACCTGCACTTCGATCAGCGAGCGCTTTTCCTCGACGCAGATGATGAGGTCGAGCCCTTCGGCAAAGGCTTTGAGTTCGGCACGCGAAATCGGCCACGGGCATGCGACCTTGAAGATGCGGAGGCCAAGGTCGTTGCACTTGACCTCGTCGATGCCGAGTTGGTCGAGCGCCTGGCGTACGTCGAGATAGCTCTTGCCGACCGTGATGATGCCGATCTTCGCGTCCGGCCCACCCGACGTGATGATGCGGTTGAGCTTGTTCGCCTTGATGAAGGCCAGCATGGCATCGCGCTTGTAGTCGTGCAGCCGCGCTTCCATGTCGAGGATGCCGTCGACGAGGCGGATGTTGAGCCCGCCCGGCGGCATCTTGAACGCGTCCTCGCCCGGAATAACGATCTTCACGCTGTCGAGCCCGGCCTCGACCACGCCGGTCGACTCCACGGTCTCGTGCATGCATTTGAGCGCGACCCATGAGCCGCAGAAGCGCGACATCGCCCAGCCGTAGAGCGCGTAGTCGATGAACTCCTGCACGCCGGCCGGATTGAGGATCGGGATCATCACGTCGACGAAGTGGAACTCGGACTGATGCGCCGTGGTGGAGGATTCCGCCGTGTGATCGTCGCCCATCAGGGCGAGCACGCCGCCATGCCGGGATGAGCCGGCGAAGTTGGCATGGCGGAACACGTCGCCGGTGCGGTCGACGCCCGGTCCCTTGCCGTACCACATGCCGAATACGCCGTCGTACTTGCCCTCGCCGCGCAATTCGGCCTGCTGGGTGCCCCAGATCGCGGTCGCCGCCAAATCCTCGTTCAGCCCGCTCTGGAACAGGATGTTGTGCTTATCGAGCGCGGCTTTGGCGCGCATGAACTGCTGGTCGAGCCCGCCAAGCGGTGAGCCGCGATAGCCGGAAACATAACCCGCGGTGTTCAGCCCGGCGCGGCGGTCGCGCTCCTGCTGCATCAGGGTGGCGCGGATCAGCGCCTGATAGCCGGTGACGAAGACACGGCTCTGCGTCAGATCGTATTTGTCGTCGAGCGTGACGTTCTGCAGCGTCATTGCGCGGGCCTCCGCGAGGGCAGTGTGCGCGACGGCTGCGTCGCCGCCAAGGGCATCAATCTTGCCCGCCGGGATAACGCCGCCGTGACGCAATCTAGGCACCAAGCAGCAAGAATAAAAGCGTCAGTAATGCTGACATATCGGTGCGAGAGGGTCAATTTCGTTCGGCGCTGGGATGCCAGCATGAAGTTGCGAGCGAACCACTTCGGAAGAAATTTGGCGCAACGCAGCGCGTGTCCCACCTTCACCGCCTCGCCAATTCGGCGACCTTCTTCGCCAGTTCGCCCAGCGAGAACGGTTTCGACAACAGGTTCACGCCCGGATCCAGCATGCCGTTGTGCACGATGGCATTGCGGGTATAGCCGGTGGTGAACAGGATCTTGAGCGAGGGCCGGCGCTCGAGCGCGGCCTCGGCGAGACGGCGGCCGTTCATCTCGGGCATCACCACGTCGGTAAACAGGATCGCGATATCCTGCTCCGCCTCGATGATCTTCAGCGCCGCCTCGCCGCTGTCGGCCTCGAGCACGCGATAGCCGAGGTCGCGCAGCGCGTCGATGGAATAGCGGCGCACCCCCTCCTCGTCTTCCACCACAAGGATCGACACGCTCCCGTCGTTGGTCGGCAGCGCGTTGTTGTCGGACGCGTCGCGCACCGGCTCCGCGGCGCCGAAGTAGCGCGGCAGGTAGATCTTGATCGTGGTGCCTTCGCCGGCTTCCGAATAGATCTTCACGTGCCCGCCGGATTGCTTGACGAAGCCATAGACCTGGCTCAGCCCCAGCCCGGTTCCGACGCCGCTTTTCTTGGTGGTGAAGAACGGGTCGAATGCCTTGGCGATCACCTCCCGGTCCATGCCGGTGCCCGTGTCGGTCACGGCGATCATGACGTACTGGCCCACCGCGACGCCGGCATGACCGGCCGCATAGTGATCGTCGAGTTGCGCGTTCAGCGTTTCGATCGTGAGCTTGCCGCCTCCCGGCATGGCATCGCGCGCATTGACCGCCAGATTGAGGATGGCGTTCTCGAGCTGGTTTGCATCCGCGTGGACGCGCCACAGCCCGCTCGTGAGCACGGTTTCGATGCGCACCGGCTCACCCAAGGTCCGATGCAGCAGTTCCGACATGCCTCCCACCAGCCTGTTGGCATCGACCGGCTCGGGCGCGAGCGGCTGCTGGCGCGCGAAGGCGAGCAGGCGCTGCGTCAGCGCGGCGGCGCGTTTTCCGCCTTCCTGCGCGCCGGTGAGATACTGGTCGATATTGGTCACGCCTTTGGCGAGGCGCCGCTTGGCGAGATCGAGATTGCCGAGCACCACCGCAAGCATGTTGTTGAAGTCATGCGCGATGCCGCCGGTGAGCTGCCCGATCGCTTCCATCTTCTGCACCTGGCGCAGCGCGTCCTCGGCCTGCTCGCGCTTGCCCATCTCGTCCACGAGCTCATGGGTGCGCTCGGAGACGATCTTCTCGAGCGATTCGGACAGGCGCCGCAGCTCGTCCATCGCCTTGTCGCGTTCGCGCTCGCGCTGCATCAGCGCGGCCGAAGCCTGCGCAAGCGACTTGCCGATGTCGTTGAACTCCGAGACCGGCAGGCGGCGCACCGCCACCGGCTCGCCGCGGCCAAGCTGTCCGGCCTCGGTTGCAAGCGAACGCATCGATCCGGCAAGCCGCCCGCCGACCACATAGGCGATCAGCAGGGCCACGCTCGTCAGCGCGACGCCGAGCGCGCTGATCGCCCAGAACGATTCACGCAGCGCATTCCGGATCGCGTTTTCCGTCGTCGACACGTAGGCGGTCCAATCGGAAATGCTTGCGCGCGCGAAGGCGGCGCGAACCGGTTCGCCCGCATTGTTGCGGCCGCGCCATACGCCACTTCCGCTCCTGGTCTGCTGAAAAAAGGCCGGGGCCGCCTGGGCGCCGGCGAGTTCGTCAGCACGCTCGCTGCGCGCCAGGATATAGCCGGCACGGTCGACAAGCCCGGCGCGCCGACCAGCTTCCAGATTTGCCGTCATCAGCTCGGTAAGACGCGAAAGAGGCAGGCTCAGATTGAGAAAATATCTGACGCGGTCAGCCTCGATGACCGGAACCGTGATGGCAAAGAGCGGCTCCTGCGCGACCGCACCGACGATGACATCCGAGACATACGGCTTCTTGGTCTCGAGCACGTCTTTGTCGCCGGGCAGCGGCTCGACGGGCAACGCGCTTCCCCATGCGACCCGCGTATTGACGAGTTGCCGGCCGGACACGTCACGCAGCAGGACATTCACATTCGAAAGGTTTTTGACACGCTGGGCCTGCTCATAGAAGCCCGCATAGTCGTGCTCGGCCAAGCGCGTGGAGGTGGTCAGCGTTTGCAGCGTATTCACCAGTCCGGCAAGATCGCGATCGACGATCAGCGCGAGCTGGCGGGCATCGCTCTCCAGGTCGGCTTCGATGCGCGCCTGTTCGGCCCGGTAGTAGCTGAAATAAAGAATCGTCGAGAACACAACGACCGGAAGCAGGATCGCGAGCGTGAGCAGGACCAGATAGCCCCGGATCGTCAGCCGGGCGACCAGATCATCTTGCCGTTTCCACATTGGCTTCGAAACCGTCCCGCGCGTCGCCCACTCTGCCGGCGAGGCCGGAGCACTAACTACATATTGCGGAAATGCCCGCATGGAAACGGTAGAAAGCGGTTCCGCCGCTCACGCCTTGGCGCTGGGCCGGGCCGAGACGGCCGCATGCCAGCGGCGGAAATTGGCGCATTCCTCTGGGACATTGAGTTTCGCCCAGGCGGCGAAGTCGGTCAGCACCATCGTGGAGATATCCGCGATGGTGTAATGGGCGCCACCCACAAACGCGCGGTCGGCAAGCCGCGCGTCCATGTCGCGGAAAAAATACTCGACCCGCAGGCGCCCGCGCGCCGCCAATTCGGGGATTTGCTCGTAATTGTGCGGCCCCGGAAGGGCCCGACCCTTCATGCCTTTCGTGGCGTTGCGGAAGGCATCCATGGCGGCATAGAAGCCGTCACGCTCGATCTGGCGGTTGAGCGCCGTGGTGACGGCGCGTTCTTGCGGGCTCGTGCCGATCAGCGCGGGCTCGGGGTGGGTTTCCTCCAGATAGCCGCAGATCGCGATCGCATCTGCGATCACCGTGCCGTCGTCGAGTTCAAGCACCGGTACGGTGCAGTCCGGATTGATCTTGCGGAACGCGTCCGAGAATTGCTCGCCGTTGCGCAGATCGACCTGCACGATCGGAATGCCGATGCCCTTCTCGGCCATGAAGATGCGAACGCGCCGGGCGCTCGGAGCAGTGGAGCAATCGTAGAATTTCATCGGTCCACACCTTCCAGGTTCACCCAAGATCAATCTCCAGCCCGGTGTAGTAGGCTTAAGCGCCAAAGGAAATCAGGCGCCGCCGCTGGTCACGAGCCGCCGCGGCGGCGCGGGCCGCAACACAATCTTACCGTTAGTTATTTTTCCTGACCTATGTTAGGTTATGTCTCCCCGATCGGGCGCGAGCCCGCCGCGGAATCATTGGTGACAATGGAGTAGGCCGTCATGAAAGCGATCATTGCGCTATTGACCGTCGCCGCTGCGTCCATCCTGAACGTCAGCACCGCACCAGCCCAGCCCAATCCGCCCGGCATCAAGCTGGATCACTACGCGTGCTATCGGCTATCCGCCGCGAAACCTTTCAAGCGGCAGAGGGTGAAATTGACCGATCAGTTCGGGAGTTCGGTGGCCGTGGTCGTGCGCGAGCAATTCCTCTGTGCGCCGGTCGAGAAAAACGGTGGCGATATCATCAACAAGCAGGACCACCTCGTCTGCTATGTCGTGACCGGCGGCAAGAACGCCGGCAAGAAGGTCGAGATCATCAACCAGTTCGGCAAGGCTGTGCTTACGCTGGGCGGGACCGTACAGCTCTGCGTACCGTCACTCAAGAAGGTGCTGTAAGCTCACGCCCCGACAGCGCCAGCATCTGCCCGCCATCGACCACGATTGTCGTGCCGGCCATAAAGCGGCCGGCAGGAGACGAGCAGCAGCAGTGCGCCGTCGAGATCGCATCCGCGATGACCGTGCCACCGTCCGGTTCAAGCACCGGCACCGTGCCATCCGAATTGATCTTGCGGAACGCATCCGAGAATTGCTCGCCGTTGCGCAGATCAACCTGCACGTCGCAATACTGCTGCCCTTCTCGGTCATGAAGATGCGCACGCGCCGGGCGCTCGAAGCGATGGAGCAATCAAAGAAATTTCATCAGCTCACGCTCCCATGCGTAAAGCGAGATCGGGCTAGTGCCCGGCTTCCGAAGTCCGTGATACATCGCAGCCCCATCTGAATCGGCGTGAAAGAAAATCAGGCACTTCAAACAGCGAGTTGTTTTTATGGCTCCCTTCGATCCCTTGTCCGCCGCGATTGGTGGCGCGCTCATCGGCCTTGCGGCAACGCTTCTGATGCTGCTGACCGGCCGCATCGCCGGGATCAGTGGCATTCTCGGCGATCTCCTTGAGAGAGGCAGCAGCGATCGTGCATGGAGGCTTGCCTTTGCGGCGGGATTGATTGCGGCGCCGCTTGCGCTCGCGCTGGGCGGGCATACGCTCGCCAATCCGGCCATGCCGAGCTCCATCATCATTGCCATCGCCGGACTTCTGGTCGGTATCGGCACGCGGCTCGGGAGCGGCTGCACCTCAGGCCACGGCATCTGCGGCATCTCGCGTCTGTCGCCACGCTCGATCGCCGCGACCATGACGTTAATGGTCGTCGCGATGCTGGTGGTCGCAATCATGCGTCACGCTTTGTGAGGCGCGCCATGCCCATCCTCTCGGCGTTCCTCTGCGGCATCATGTTCGGTGCCGGGCTCGTCGTGTCCGGACTGACCGATACCGCCAAAGTCCTCGGCTTTCTTGACGTGCTCGCAATCCCGAAGGGCGGTTGGGATCCGACGCTCGCGATCGTGATGGCGGCAGCCCTCATCGTCTCGATTCCAGGATTCGCGCTCGCGCGACGCCGCGGGCGGCCGGTCCTGGCCGATGTCGCCGCGTGGCCCACCCGCACAGGGATCGATCGGCCGCTGATCGTTGGAGCCGTGCTGTTCGGTACGGGCTGGGGCCTCGTCGGCCTCTGCCCCGGCCCGGCGATCACCAATCTGGCAACGCTGTCGCGGCCGGTTCTGCTGTTTGCCGCATCGATGATCGCCGGAATGGCTGCCCATGCCCTATGGCGCAGGCGCGTCCGGCACTCGGCCTCGCTAGCAGCTGCCGACGGATAGCGTTCACGCCCCCGACAGCGCCAGCATCTGCCCGCCATCGACTACGATGGTCGTGCCAGCCATAAAGCGGCCGGCATCGGAGACGAGCAGCAGCAGCGCGCCGTCGAGATCGCGCGTCTCGCCGAACCGGCCGATCGGGATGTGGCGTGTCATGTCGGCGCCCTTGGTGGCAAGATATTCGCGATTGATCTCGGTTATCACGTAGCCGGGCGCAATCGCGTTGACGCGCACGCCCTTGAACGACAATTCCAGCGCCAGCGCCTTGGTGAGCTGGACCACGCCGGCCTTGGCGACCGTGTAGGCGGCAACGCCTTTCGACACGCCATAGCCGAGGATCGACGCGATGTTGACGATCGCGCCCTGCTGCCTGGCCGCCATCATGCGCCGCGCGGCTTCCTGCGCCCAGTACAGCACCGCGTCGAGATTGGTGCCGGTGACGTGCCGCCAGGTCTCCTCCGTCATTTCGGCGATGCGATCCGCATGTGTGATGCCGGCATTGTTGACGAGGATGGTCACGGTGCCGAATGCCGTTTCGGCCGCGTCGAACGCACGCTTCATCGCGGCGCGATCGAGCACGTCGGCTTCGGCCACGATCGCCTGCCCGCCGGCCGCGTCGATCTTCTGTTTCAACGCCTGAAGCCGCTCGGCGCGGCGCGCCACCAGCACGACTTTCGCGCCGTTTTCCGCCAGCACCTCGGCAAAACGCACGCCGAGCCCGCTCGATGCGCCGGTGACCAGTGCGACGCGGCCGGTGACATCAAAAAGTTCGGATGATTTCATGGAGCGCCACCTTTTTTGCGCATGATCTTGTCCGGTGCCCACTTTTCGGGATCATCCGCTATCCCCCATACAGCACTCGCGGCAGCCACGTCGCAAGTCCCGGCACGAACCACAGCACGACCAGCGCGCAGAGCTGGATCACCACGAACGGAATGATGCCGACATAGATGTGCCGTGTCGTGACCTCCGGCGGCGCGACGCCGCGCAGGAAGAACAATGTCGGCCCGAGCGGCGGGTGCATGTATGAGGTTTGCAAATTCACCGCCATCATGACGCCGAGCCAGACCGGGTCGACGCCCTCCATCGCCAAAAGCGGCGGCGCGACGATCGGCACCACGACGAAGATGATCTCGAACGCGTCCATCACGAACCCGAGCAGGAACATTGCCAGCATCACGGCGAGGATCGCGCCGGCTGCGCCGCCCGGCAGGTCGGAGAGTGCGCGATGCACCAGATCGTCGCCGCCAAGGCCGCGGAATACGAGGCTGAACAGCGTCGCGCCGATCAGGATCGTGAAGATCATCGACGTCGTCTGCGCGGTGCGGGTGACGGTCGCGCCGAGATAGCCGGCGCGCCACACCTGGCGTAGCGCCAGCGCAAGCCCGCCGGCGAGCGCCAGCATCAGGACCAGCGCGATGATGACGCCTGGCGCAAAGCCATGCCCGACGCGAATGTCGAACGCAGCGCGCAATGCCATCAAGGCGGCGAACGCCATGACCGACAATGTCACCGGCTTGTGCATCGCACCCTCGATGCGCAGCGCCGCGAGCAGGATCGCGCCGACCGCGCCGACGGCGGCAGCCTCGGTCGGTGTCGCGAGCCCGATCAGGATCGAGCCGAGCACCACGGCGATCAGCAGTACCGGCGCGAGCAGCGCCCCGGCGAGTTGCCGCGCGAGCGCGAGACCTTTCGGTGCCGCGGGATCGGGCGGGATCGGCGGCATCGCGGCAGGCCACAGAACGGCGACCGCGACGAGGAACAGGATGTAGAGCGCCACGAGAGTGAGCCCCGGCACGATCGCGGCCGCGAACAGGTCGCTGACCGAAAGCGAGTCGGGCGCAAACACGCCCTTGGTCAGTTGAGCGGCTTGATACGAATTGTTCAACTGATCGCCGAGCAGAACCAGTACGGTCGCGGGCGGCAGGATCTGCGCCAATGTCGCGGTCGCCGCCACGGTCCCGGCCGCGATGCGCTTGTCGTAGCCGTGGCGCAGCATGGTCGGCAACGTGATCAGCGCGATGGTCACCACAGTGGCGCCGACCACGCCCTTGGCGGCCGCGAGCAGCACGCCGACCAGGACCACCGAAATGCCAAGCCCACCCGGCAACGCGCCAAACAGCCGCCCCATCGTCTCAAGCAAATCCTCCGCAATCCGCGATCGTTCGAGCATCACGCCCATGAAGATGAACAGCGGGATCGCGAGCAGGACCGTATTGGTCATCACGCCGAAGATGCGCTGCGGCAGCGC
>JBBWZU010000523.1:0-14678 GCA_039649225.1 Hyphomicrobiales bacterium
CGATCCGGCTGATCGTGCCGTTCGCGCCGGGCGGCGGCGCCGATCTGATGGCGCGCATTCTCGGCGAGCCGCTGGCCAAGCGGCTCGGTCAGCCGATCGTGATCGAGAACAAGCCGGGCGCGGGCGCCACCATCGGCGCCGATCTCGTCGCCAAGGCGGCGCCGGACGGCTACACGCTGTTGTACGTCACACCGGGGCCGCAGATCACCAATCCGTATCTGATGCCCAAGCTGTCCTATGATCCGGACAAGGACTTCACGCCAGTCGCGATGCTGGTGCTGGCCGTGAACGTGCTGGTCGTCACCAAGGACCTGCCGGTGAAGAACGTCGCCGAGCTGATCGCCTACGCCAAGGCCAATCCCGGCAAGCTCAACTTCTCAAGCTCGGGCGTCGGTTCGAGTTCGCATCTATCCGGCGAGCTGTTCCGGCAGATGGCCGGCATCAATATTGTCCATGTCGGATATCGCGGATCGGCCCCGTCGATCGCGGACCTGTTGTCCGGCAACGTGCAGATGTCGATCGATACCGTGTCGACGATGCTGCCGCACATCCAGTCCGGCGGCATGCGCGCGCTCGCGGTTGCAACATCGGAGCGCAATCCGACGCTGCCGGACCTGCCGCCGATCGCCGATACGCTCCCCGGATTTGACGGCTCGTCGATCAACTACATCAGCGCGCCGGCTGGCACGCCGCAGCCGATCGTCGAGAAACTGAACCGGGAGATCAATGCGGTGCTGTCCGACCCGGATGTGCAGCAGCGCATGGTCATCGCCGGCCTGACCGGCGTCGTCGAATCCCCGGCCGCGCTTGGGGACCGGATCAAACGCGAGCAGGCGAAATGGAAGCAGGTGATCGAGCAGATCGCCAAATAGGCGTGGCCTCCGGCTGCCGCCTAGTTCCGCATTTGCTTCTCGACCAGCGCGATCGCGGCCCGCACTGCCGCCTCGACATCGAGATGCGTGGTATCGAGTTCGTGCGCATCCGGTGCCGCCTTCAGCGGCGCAGTCGCACGCGAGCGGTCGCGCTCATCGCGCTTGAGAATGTCCGTCAGGATCGCGGCCTCGTCGGCGGGCTGGCCTGAGGCTTTGAGCTCGAGCGCCCGGCGGCGCGCGCGCTCTTCGGGTGCGGCGATCACGAAAATCTTGGCGTCGGCATCCGGGCAAATGACCGTGCCGATGTCGCGTCCATCGAGCACCGCGCCGGGCGGGCGGGCCGCGAAGTCACGCTGGAACGCCACCAGCGCCGCACGCACCTCGGGGATCGCCGAGACGATCGATGCGGCATCGCCGATCTGATGGCCCTTGAGCGCCTGTTCGTCGAACCGCGCCGGATCGAGCGCGCGGGCCGCCGTGACCGCGGCATCGCGATCATCCAGCGCCTGACCACGATCGATCAGCGCTTTGGCCACCGCGCGGTAGATCAGCCCGGTGTCGAGATGGCGCAGGCCGAAATGCGCCGCAAGCCGCTTGCCCAAAGTGCCCTTGCCGGATGCCGCCGGCCCGTCGATGGTGATGATCATATCTTCGCGCGGTCGGCGGTCTTGGCTTCAAGCGGAACGTGCCCACGCGCCCGGCGTAGGGGCCGCTCCTCGGTGAATATGTTGCGAGAACGGAACTCAGCCGGGCTGGTGAACGCTAAATACTCCTGCATGGCAGGCGAAGAAGACGACGTCGTGAACCACGGCTGATCGAGATGCCGCCACGGCTCTGAAACCCACTTCGGGACTCGGTGCAATCGGTACTGCTTCGCCAGGTACTCTGCCATAGCGCCGGCGAGCGCGTTCAATCGCGCATCATCAGATCGTGCAGGCTCCTGTTCGAGCGTGGCGTAGCGCGCATCGACATCCGGCGCCATTAGAAATGTGTCAACAAACTCCGCTAACGCGACATCCCGCGGCTCACCCGCCTGAATGCGCTCAATCGCCTCGGCGAGGGTATCTGGGCGCATCAATTGCTCCATCTGGCTTCATGTACGTCAGCAAGAAGCGCTGCTTCTCGGGCGAAGCCCCACTGTTTGGGAAGAAGCGAGCAAGCAGGTTTATCGCTTCTTCAGGCGTGCGAATACCGACAACGCGCATCAGGTTCAAGATGTCGAGGCGCTCCTGATCGCCGCGCAGCGGATCGTTGACTCGGATCGCCTTCAGCTTGAGCGCAAGAAGATACGGCGCCGAAGGCACATAGACCACCAATCCAGTCTCGTCGATCCCGCGGGGAAACGTCCCGAATTCCAAGTGATCGTCTGCTTGATCTGCAAGCGGGCTCAAATGAAATGCAACACCGTCGTTGAACCAGTCCGCAGGCCATTGATTTTCATTTGCGAGCCTGTCGATGACTTCACGCAGCCATTCCGGCCATGGCTGCTGGAGTTGGGAAACATCAACGTCTTCGGTGGTAAAGCGAAAATTGCTCGCAAGCATCAGGGCCGAGCCACCGTACACCGCGATCTGCAATCGCGTTCCAGCCTCGGCGGCCGCACGGCCGATGTCGTCGAACGCGTCGAGTAGCTTCTCGCGATCCAAGGGTCGGGCCATGCCGTGGTTCCTGCCGGCCTTAAGATATCAGCTCAAATCTCCGCCCCTCTGTCGCATCATCTCGATGAAGCCCGGGAAGCTGGTCTGGATGAATGCCGTGTCGTCGACCTTGACGGGCTGTTCGCTCGCCAGCCCCATCACCAGCGCCGACATCGCGATGCGGTGATCCATGTGGGTGGCAACCAGGCCGCCGCCGGCAACGCGGCCGTTGCCATGCACCACCAAGTCATCGCCCTCGATCGCGACGTTGACGCCGTTGACGCGCAGCATGTCGGCGGTCGCGGCCAAGCGATCGGATTCCTTCACGCGCAGCTCCTTAAGGCCGTGCATGCGCGTCGTGCCCTCGGCGAAGGCGGCCGCGACGGCAAGCACCAGGTATTCGTCGATCATCGAGGGGGCGCGCTCGGGCGGCACCTCGACGCCTTTGAGCGAGGCGAAACGGATGCGCAGATCGGCGACGTCCTCGCCGCCCTCGTCGCGGCGATCGAGTTCCTCGATCGTGGCGCCCATTTCGCGCAGCGTGGCAAACAGGCCGGTGCGCAGCGGATTGAGCATCACGCCATCGAGGATGATGTCGGAGCCGGGCACGATCAGGCCGGCGGCGAGGGGAAAGGCCGCCGAGGACGGGTCGGCCGGTACCATCACGGCCGCGGGCTTCAGTTCCGGCTGGCCCCGTAGGGTGATACGGCGGCCGTGCGCGCCGAAAGGCTCCACCCGCACGTCGGCGCCGAAATGGCGCAACATGCGCTCGGTGTGATCGCGCGTTGCTTCGGCCTCGATCACCACGGTCTCACCCGGTGCCGCGAGACCGGCGAGCAGTACGGCCGATTTGAGCTGCGCGGAGGCGGCTGGTGGCTCGTAGACGATCGGGACGGGATCGCGCGCGCCCTCCAGCGTGAGCGGCAGGCGGCCACCCTCCGCGACACTGAGTGTGCGCGCGCCCATCCGCTCCAGCGGGTCGAGCACGCGTTTCATCGGCCGGGAGCGCAACGAGGCATCGCCATCGAAGGTCGCGGTGATCGGACAGCCCGCGACCGCCCCAATGACCAAACGGCAGCCGGTGCCGGAGTTCCCGAAATCGAGCGGCCCTGACGGCTGCGCGAACCCCGCGGTCCCGACCCCGTTGATCCGCCAGTTCCCGGTTCCAATCCGCTCGACCTTGGCGCCAAGCGCCCGCATGGCCTTGCTGGTGTTAATCACGTCCTCACCTTCCAGGAGGCCGGTGATCGCGGTTTCGCCCACCGTTAGGGCGCCCAGGATCAAGGCGCGCTGCGACATCGACTTGTCGCCTGGGACGCGGGCACGACCGTTAAGCGGCCCCGAACGGCGGGCGGCGAGCGGCGAAACAGTCTGATTCACGACAAAGGGCCCTTTGGTTGGAACCGGAGGGTCCTACCACGCGGCCCCGCGGCGCGTCATCGGGCGGCGCCAAGGACCGAAAAATTCAGGATTTCAACGCTATTGACACGGCGACAGCGAGGGGCCAAGTCAAACGCCGTTCCAAAACATGTTTCAAGGATACCCGACGGTGGCAAAAGCCGAGCTTGGTACCAAGCGCATCTGTCCGCAGACAGGCCGCAAATTTTACGACCTGGGCAAGAACCCGGTCATCTCGCCTTACACCGGTGAGGTCGTTCCGATCGCGCCGATCCCGCAGTCGCGCTCCTCGCGCGCGGCCGCCGCGGCCGTTGCGCCTCTCGCGCCCGAGGTCGAGCTTCCGGAGACCGCCGAGGTCGAGCTCGTTTCGCTCGAAGAGGCGGATGCCGAGGCCGAGGGCAAGAAGGTCACGGCGGACGGCGAGGTCGATGACGACGTTGAGGTCGCCGACGACGATGCGGCCGACGACGCGACCTTCCTGGAGCCGGATGAGGATGAGGGTGACGATGTCACCGACATCATCGGCGGCGAGCGGGAGGACGAGGAGGACACTTGAGCGCAACGCGCTTTTGTGGTCTCAGGGGGCCGCAAGCGGCCTGATTTGAAGTTCGTTTCGATACCGGCGCGGTTTTGTCCAGACCCCGTGCCGCGGTTGGGGCCATAGCTCAGCTGGGAGAGCGCCTGCATGGCATGCAGGAGGTCAGCGGTTCGATCCCGCTTGGCTCCACCAACCTTCTATCGCTGAAAGCCCAACGGGCTCGCTACCGCGAAGCGGCGAAGACTGCCCGGCATAGCCCAAAGGGCGAAGACGGGCTGTTTCGGTTGGCAGCCAACCTTCTATCGCTGAAAGCCCAACGGGCTCGCTGCCACGAAGCGGCGAAGACTGCCCGGCATAGCCTAAAGGGCGAAGAAGATGGGCCGGTGCGGGCGATGAAGTACGTCTATCTTCTCGAGAGCATTGACCACCCCGAACAAAATCATGTCGGGATGACAGATGATTTGAAATCCAGATTTGAGACGCACAATGCTGGCGGATCGCCACATACCGCGAAGTACAAACCATGCGTCTCGTCACCTATATCGCCTTCTCGGATAAGGCGAAAGCTGTGGCGTTCGAGCGCTATATGAAAACCGCGTCGGGCCGTGCTTTTGCAAAGAAGCGTCTTCGCTAGTCAAGTGCCCTAGCTCTCCCGTCGGAGACCATGCACACTCGCGCAAACGGGAGAAACGCATGCTGGGGAAGATCGCGCTCGAGGAGCATTTCGCGACCACCGCGACGCTCGCCGACAGCCAGGTATTCGGCGCGCATGTGTGGAACGAACTCGGGCCGCGGCTGACGGATTTTCAGGACAAGCGGCTGCGGCTGATGGACGCCTCGGGCGTCGAGGTCATGATCGCCTCGCTCAACGCGCCGGCCGTGCAGGCGATCCATGATGTGCCGCGCGCGGTTCGCGTGGCGCATGAGGCGAACGATCACCTCGCCGCCGAGATCGCCAAACGTCCGGATCGTTTTGCGGGCTTCGCGGCGCTGCCGATGCAGGAGCCGGAGGCGGCGGCGAACGAGCTGACGCGCTGCGTCAAGGAGCTCGGCTTTGTCGGCGCGCTGGTGAACGGTTTTTCCCAAGCCGGCAAGCCAGACAGCGCGCTCTATTACGACCTGCCGCAATATCGTCCCTTCTGGAAGACAGTCGCGGACCTCGGCGTGCCGTTCTATCTGCATCCGCGCAATCCGCTGCCCGGCTCGATTCCCGGCTACGAGGGGCACAACTGGCTGCTCGGACCGAACTGGGCATTTCACGCCGAGACCGCCGTGCATGCGCTGCGGCTGATCGGCTCGGGCCTGTTCGACGCGCACCCGAACCTGCAGATCATCCTCGGCCATCTCGGCGAAGGCATCCCGGCCTATCTCTGGCGCATCGACCATCGCAACGACTGGATGAAGGCGTCGCACAAATACGCCGCAAAGAAATCCGTCGCGGACTACTTTCGCAACAACTTCGTGCTGACCACTTCGGGCAATTTCTCCACCTCGGCGCTGCATCAGGCGATCGCCGAGATCGGCGTCGCGCGCGTGCTATGGTCGGCGGACTATCCGTTCGAGGATATCAGCGACGCGGCCGACTGGATCGATGCGGCGCCGCTGAGCGAAGATGACCGCAAGAAGATCGTGCGCACCAATGCGCAGCAACTGTTCAAGCTGAAAAAATAGACCGGGAGGACATCAATGAAACCGAAATCGCTCGGCCTTGCGGCTCTGATGCTGGCGGCCGCCGTCACGGCGCCGCGCGCGGAAGTCTCCGAAGTCACCATCGCGCAGCAGTTCGGCGTCGCGTTCCTGCCGCTGATGCTGATGGAGCGCGACGGGTTGATCGAGAAGCACGCCAAGGCCGCCGGCATCGAGGTAAGAACCAACTGGCAGAAGGTCGCAGGGCCCAGCGTCATCAATGACGGGCTGTTGTCCGGCACGGTGCATTTCGGCACGGTCGGCGCGCCTTCGCTCATTACGTTGTGGTCGAAGACCAAAGGCAATGTCGGCATCAAGGGCATGGCGGCGATCACGTCGTATCCGCTCTATTTCGTTACGCGCAATCCGGACCTGAAATCACTGAAAGATCTTTCGGCCAAGGACAAGATCGCGGTGCCGTCGGTGAAGATTTCGACACAGGCGTTGATGTTGCAGATGGCGGCATTCGATCTGTTCGGGCCGAGCAGCTATCAGAAGTTTGACGAGCTGACCGTCTCGCTCGCGCATCCCGACGCGATGGTGGCGCTGATGAACAATACCAGCGGCGTCAACGCGCATTTCGCCACCTCGCCGTTCTACGAGGCGGAAATGAAAATCCCCGGCGCGCGCGTGCTGACGACGAGCTACGACATTTTGGGCGGGCGCGCCTCGGCGCTCGTCGTCATCACGACGACAAAATTCCACGACGCCAATCCGAAGATCTACAAGGCGTTTCTGGCCGCCGAGAAGGAGGCGATCGAGACGATCAACAAGGACAAGCGCGCGGCCGCGAAGGCCTATCTCGAAATCGCCAATGACAAGAAGAGCACCCTCGAAGAAATCTTCACCGTGATCAATGACAAGGACTACGCCTACACCCTGTCGCCGGAGAAAGTGTTCAAGACCGCGGTGTTCATGGGCAAGGTCGGCACCATCAAGGATCCGCCGGCCAAATGGCAGGACCTGTTCTTCCCCGACATCCATGACCTGCCCGGAGACTGAGTAGTGGTTGAGACGCTTCGGATCGGCTGCGGCGCGGGCTTCCAGGGCGATCGGCTGGAGCCTGCGCTGGTGCTCGCCGAGCACGGCAAGCTCGACTATCTGATGCTCGAGTGCCTGGCCGAGCGCACGATCGCGCTGGCGCAATTGCGCCGGCTGAACGATCCGGCGGCCGGCTACGATGCGCTGCTCGAGCGGCGCATGACCGGGCTGCTTCCGCTCATCAAACAGAACGGCGTGCGCATCGTTACCAATATGGGCGCCGCGAACCCGATTGCCGGCGCACAGGCGATCGTGGCGCTCGCGAAAAAACTCGGACTGACCGTGCGCGTTGCGGCACTGACCGGCGATGCCGTGCTCGACCTGCTCGACCCGAACCAGAATGTACTGGAGACCGGCGAGCCGTTGTCCAGCATCGGGCCGCTGCTCTCGGCCAATGCGTATCTCGGGGTTGAAGAGATGCTGCCCGCGATGGAAAGCGGCGCCGATATCATTCTCACCGGACGGGTCGCCGATCCCTCGCTCGCGCTGGCGCCGCTGGCGCATGAATTCGGCTGGTCCATCGACGACATCGACCGTTTCGCGCGCGGCACGGTCGTCGGCCACCTGCTCGAGTGTGCCGGGCAGCTCACCGGCGGTTACTACGCCGACCCCGGCAAGAAGGACGTGCCCAATATGGCGCGGCTCGGCTTTCCGTTCGCGGATGTCGATGCCGACGGCAACGCGACCTTCTCGAAGGTCGCGGGCACCGGCGGGCGCATCGACCGCATGACCGCAACCGAGCAACTGCTTTACGAAGTCACCGACCCGAACGCCTATCTGACGCCCGACATCACGGCCGATTTCACCGAGGTACAAATCATGGAGACCGAACCGGACACGATCGCGGTGACGGGCGGACGCGGGCGCAAGCGGCCCGAGACGCTCAAAGTAAGCGTCGGCTATCACGCCGGTTATATCGGCGAAGGCGAGATCAGCTACGGCGGCGAGAATTGCGTCGCGCGCGCGAAGCTCGCCGGCGAGATCGTCGCTGAGCGCCTGCGCGGCCAGTTCCAGGAGCTGCGCGTGGATATTCTTGGGATCACCGGGCTGCACACGCGGCCGATGTCGGTCGGCGACTACAATCCGTACGAAGTCCGCCTGCGCGTCGCCGGGCGTTCCACCGACCGCCAGAAGGCCGCGCTTGTCGGCGAGGAAGTCGAAACGCTGTGGACCAACGGTCCGGCCGGCGGCGGCGGCGCGCGCAAATCGACGCAGGAGCAGATCGGCATCGTGTCGTGCCTGCTGGCGCGAGCTAAAGTGAAGCCGCAGGTGACGGTGTTCGAGACATGAATTTCTATCCCTCCCCGCTTGCGGGGAGGGATAAAAGGAGAGACATGAAACGCAAGCTCTACGACCTCGCCCACGCGCGGGCGGGCGACAAAGGCAACACCACGATCCTCTCGCTCATCGCCTACAAGGCGGAAGACTTTGCGCTGCTGCGCGAGCGCGTCACGCCGCAAGCCGTAAAGCGACATTTCGCCGGCATCATCAAAGGCGAGATCGTGCGTTACGAATTGCCGGGCCTCGGCGCATTGCAGTTCGTCGGGCAGGATGCGCTCGGCGGCGGCGTCACGACGTCGCTCGCCATCGACGTACATGGCAAATCTCTCAGTGCGGCGCTGCTGGAAATGGAGATCGAGGCCTGATGTTGAATGCCGAGGATGTCGAGACATTGGCCGCGAGCGCGGGAAAATCCCCCGCCACACTGTTCCAGGCGATCGAAGACGTGGCGACGCGCCGCCTCGATGCCGGACTGGTCACCATGATGCGTCACGACGCCGTGGAGTCGACGGTTCGGCGGCTCCACTCATCCAATCCGCAGGCTTATCCGGTCGGCGGCAAGAAGGCGAAGCGCGACACCGACTGGGGCCGCAAGGTGCTGACCGAACACCAGGTGCTGGTGAGCGCAGGCGATGAGGCCTTGCGCCAGTCGTTCGATGATCACGCGACGATCATCGGGCTAGGCCTGCATTCCTGCGTCAACGTTCCGCTGGTCAGCGCAGGCAAGTGCATCGGCACGATGAATATCTCGCGCGCGCAAGCGGAGTGGCACGACGACGAGATCGCGCTCGTGCGCGCGCTCGGGCTCGCGGCGCTGGCGGGTGTGCTGATGATCATCAAGTAGCCCGCATGGAGCGGAGCGAAATGCGGGGCAGCCGCCCCGGATTGCGCTTCGCTTCATCCGGGCTACGAACGACAACTACGCCGGCTTGCCGTCCACATATAGCGCCAGGATATCGCGCACCGCGCGGCAGCACGGCGTCGGCACATTTTTCTTGGCGCCGAGATCCACCACCGCGCCCGCAAGCCATGGCAGTTCGAGCGGCCTGCCGAGCTCCAGGTCGAGCGCCATAGAGGAGCGCATCTCCGGCGCCATCGCGTCGGCGTGGCTGATGCGCGCCGCGCCGTAGTTCTCGGCGAGCGGCACGCCGTGCGCGCGGCCGACCGCCGCAACCTCGTCCATCAGGTCGGCGACGAATTGCCGGGTCAAGGAATTGGAGCGGATGGGGCCGGCGGTCGAGCGCATCGCGGCGGTCGCACTCGACATCGCAACCAGGAACACGAACTTCTGCCACAGCTCCAGCGTGATGTCGGCTGGGATGTCGGCCTTGATCCCGCCCGCCTTGCAGGCATCGAGGAAGGCTTGCGCGCGCTTCGAGACCTTATTGTCGAATTCGCCGAATGCAAGTCGCTCCATCGTGCCGGCCTTGCGGATCGCACCCGGCCGCGTGATCGACACGCCGATGTAGGCCGCGCCACCGAGCAGGTGCTCGCGCCCAACGATCGGCGCCAGCATGTCGTCCTTCTGCACGCCGTTCTGCAGCGAAATGATGCCGGTGTCCGGTCCGATGATCGGGAGAATCTGCCGCGCCGCAGTCTCAGTGTCGCGCAGCTTCACCGAGAAGATCACCATATCGACCGGCCCGATCGTCGAGGGATCGTCGGTCGCCTTCACCTTCGGCAGATGGATCGCGCGGTCGCCTTCAAGCGCGAGACCGCTCTGCTGCATGGCTTTGAGATGCTCGCCGCGCGCGATGAACGTCACGTCCGCGCCGCCTTGCTGCAACCGTGCGCCGTAATAGCCGCCGATGCCGCCCGAACCCATGATCGCAATTTTCAAAACATCCTCCTGAAGATCTCTCCGGAACCTAGTTGTTCGTTCATGGCACGTCGACTCACACTCGGCGCCATCACGATATGTTCAGATCGAATAGCTAGTCCGACCGCATGCGGCGCCAGATCGACGTCACCTTGACGCGCGGATCGATCTCGACGAGCGCGATGGCCTTGTCGCGCTTCATCACCTCGAGTTGAGCGGGCGTGAGGATGCCGGTCTCGAGCATCATCTGCACCTTGAAGTGATCGAAGACGAACGGCTTGCCCGCCATGCGGCAGACCACCAGGTTGGAGCAGCCGATCAGCGCCGGCATCGCGGCGACGCGCGCGGCCTCGCGGCGCGCAACGGCGGCATGCTCGGCCGCCTCGGCGCGATACTGCGGGCTGAACAGCACATAGGCAAATTCGAGTCGCGTCGAGAGCAGCAGCCGCACGATCAGGATGCCGAGCACTGTGAGCCGAATGAGATGCGGCGCCAATCCGGTGCGCCACGGATCGCGCTGCAGGCCGTCGAACGCAAGGCCAATGCCGAGCGATGTCGCGAAGATCAGCTCGAACTGCGCGTTCTCGTCGACGCCGGCGCCAGCCTTTTGCGCCAGGCAAGTCACAAGCGCGATGCCGATCATCAGCGCGGTGAAGCGTGCCGGCGCGCTGCGCCGCGCCGCGGTGGCCCACACGGCCCACAGCACCATCGCGGGCAGGATGAATTGCAGCCGCCCGAAGGTCGAGAACGAACGCGCCCAGTGATAGGTGCGCGAAAACAGCATGTCGGGAATGAAATGCGGCGCGAACAGCCACGCACACAGCGCGAGCCCGGCGGCGGCGCCAAGCGCGCCGACGACCGCGGCGCGCAGACCGAGCCGCCAGTTCTCCAGCGTCAGCCACAACAGGCACACGACTGGCACGGTGACGAAATTGTGCTTCACGAAGCCGGCGACGACCATCAGCAGGATGGCGGGTTCGACCGCGCGGCCCTCGGCATGAGCCTTCAGGAACCAGACCAGCGCTGCCGCCATGACGGCGAGGCCAAGAATCTGCGGCTCGTTCATGCCGACGTAGAATTCGAAGAACCGCGCCATGGTGGCGACGAACCAGAAGCCGCCGAGCAATGCCGCCGCCTTCGAGCCGCCGAGCCGGCGCACCGCCCCGGCCGCCGCGGCGCCAATGCCGAGCGTCGCCAGCAGCGAGAGCGCGCGTCCAACGTAAAGCGGATCGCCGAACAATCGCCCGAGCCATCCGATCAGGAAGTAGGAAAGCGGCGGGTAGTTGTTCGCCACCAGCCCGTCAGGCGGCGGGTACAGGCCGGTGCCGCGCATCGCTGCGTCGGCATGATAGGCGTTCCAGCCCTCATTGCCCCACACTTCCAGCGGCAGGAACGCGCGCCACACCGGCCAGACCAGAAACAAGGCCGCAAATGCTGCGATCGACCAGATCAGGATCAGGGTCAGCCGCGCGTGATGCGCGGCCGGCGCGGGGGCGGACGGCATCAAACGGCGCGCGGCGCGCGGCCGATCATGCGCTTGTGTTGCGCAATTGACGCAAACTTATGGCCACCATGGCGCATCATGCGTGCCTGCCCTTGTATCCGTTGCCTCGGGGGCTGCATGCTTAGATCAAGTGACCGGGACCGAACAGGGGGCTTGGCGTGCGCGTCGGCGGAATTGGAGCTTGTTTGGCGGTGATCGCCGCGATGCTGGGCATGACGTCGCCGGCGCGCGCCGTCACCGAAATCCAGTGGTGGCATGCGATGGGCAACGAGCTCAGCCGCGTGGTCGAGCAGCTCGCCGAGACCTTCAACGCGCAGCAAAAAGAATACCGCATCGTGCCGGTCTACAAGGGCCCGTACACCGAGACCATGACGGCGGCACTGTTTGCAATTCGCACCGGAGCGCAGCCCGCGATCGTGCAGGTCAACGAGATTGCCACCGCCACCATGATGGCGGCGAAGGGCGCGACCTATCCGGTGCACCAGCTGATGCGCGAGCAGAACGAGACGTTCGATCCGGCGGCCTATCTGCCGGCCGTCTCGGGCTACTACACGGATGCGCGCGGCAATATGCTGTCGTTTCCGTTCAACGCCTCGACGCCGATCCTCTACTACAACAAGGACCAGTTCCGCGTCGCCGGGCTCGACCCGGAGGCGCCGCCGCGCACCTGGCCGGAGGTCGAGGCGCTGGCCAAGAAACTGCGGGCGGCAGGCGTGCCGTGCGGCCTCACCAGTTCGTGGCCGTCCTGGATCCACGTTGAGACGCTGTCGGCGCTGCACGATGTGGCGATCGCCACCCGGCAGAACGGCTTTGCCGGCCTCGATACCGAGCTGGTCATCGCCAACCCTCTGGTGGTCAAGCACGTCACGGCGCTCTCCGCGTGGCAGAAATCCAAGATCTTCGACTATGGCGGTCGCGCGGACCGGGCCGACCTGAAATTTTTGGGTAGCCAATGCGGCATGTACCTCACCTCCTCGGCCACGCGGCCCGACATCCTGGCCAATGCCAAATTCGAGGTCGGCTATGGGCTCATGCCCTATTGGCCGGACGCAACGCCGGCGCCGCACAATGCCATCATCGGCGGCGCGACGCTGTGGGTGCTCAGAGGCCGCCCGGAGGCCGAATACAAGGGCGCGGCGCAGTTCTTCGCCTACCTGTCCAAACCCGACGTCCAGGCCTTTTGGCATCAGAACACGGGTTACCTGCCGATCACCCGCGCGGCTTACGACCTCAGCCGCCAGCAGGGCTTTTATGCGCGCAACCCCGGCACCGACATCTCGATCCGCCAGATCACGCTCAAAGAGCCGACCGAGCACTCCAAGGGGCTGCGGCTCGGCTCCTTCGTGCTGATCCGCGACGTGATCGAGGATGAGCTGGAACAGGCGATCTCCGGCAAGGTTGCGCCCAAGGCGGCGCTCGATTCCGCAGTGCGGCGCGGAAACGAGATCCTGCGCAAGTTCGAGAAGGCGAATCCCTGAGGTCTTGCGGGTCTTTCCCCTTCCGTCGCATTCCGTTCGCACCCTACAATGTGTTACGGGCGTCACGGGTTCGTCATCGCCGAACGCTAGGCGAGACGCAGCCTGCCGTATGCCCGCGGGGGAACAACAAGGAGAAAAACCATGCCGGTTCGTGGCTTTGTGCTGGGGGTAGCGATGGCAGTCGCGCTCGCAGCCGCAACACCTGCCTTCGCCGTCACCGAGCTGCAATGGTGGCACGCGATGACGGGCAGCAACAACGACGTTATCGTCAAGCTTGCGAATGACTTCAACGCCTCGCAGAGCGACTACAAGGTCATTCCGACCTACAAAGGCAGCTATCCGGACACCATGAATGCCGGCATCGCGGCGTTTCGCGCCGGCAATGCGCCCCACATCATGCAGGTGTTCGAGGTCGGCACCGCCACCATGATGGCGGCGACCGGTGCCGTGAAGCCCGTTCACGTGCTGATGAAGGAGGCCAGCGAGAAGTTCGATCCCGGCGTCTATCTGTCGGCGATCACCGGCTACTACTCGACCTCGAAGGGCGAGATGCTGTCGTTCCCGTTCAACTCGTCGTCCACCATCATGTGGATCAACAAGGACGCCTTCAAGAAGGCCGGCCTCGATCCGGCCGCGCCGCCGAAGACCTGGCCTGAACTGTTCGACGCCGCCAAGAAACTCAAGGCGTCAGGTTCCGCCACTTGCGGCTTTGCCAACAGCTGGGTCACCTGGGTGAATATCGAGCAGCTCTCGGCCTGGCACAACGTCTCGCTCGCCACCAAGGCAAACGGCTTAGATGGCTTCGACACGGTGTTGAACTTCAACGGCCCGCTGCACGTGAAGCATCTGGAGCACCTGGTCGAGCTGCAGAAGGACAAGACCTACGACTATTCCGGCCGCACCAATACCGGCGAAGGCCGCTTCACCTCGGGCGAATGCCCGATCTACCTCACGTCGTCGGCGTTCTTCGGCAACGTGAAGGCGAACGCGAAGTTCGATTTCGGCGCGGCGCCGATGCCCTACTATCCCGATCAGAAGGGCGCGCCGCAAAACTCGATCATCGGCGGCGCTTCGCTCTGGGTGATGGGCGGCAAGAAGCCCGACGAATACAAGGGCGTGGCGAAGTTCTTCACCTTCCTGTCCGACACCGACCGCCAGGTCGGGATACACAAGGCGTCGGGCTATCTGCCGATCACCAAGGCGGCCTATGCCAAGACCAAGGAGTCCGGCTACTACAAGGACGCGCCCTATCTTGAGACGCCGCTGCTCGAGCTGACCAACAAGGAGCCGACCGAGAACTCGCGCGGGCTTCGTCTCGGCAACATGGTGCAGTTGCGCGATGTCTGGGCCGAGGAGATCGAGGCCGCGCTGGCCGGCAAGAAGAGCGCCAAGGAAGCGCTCGATGCGGCGGTCGCGCGCGGCAA
>JBBWZU010000556.1:0-5468 GCA_039649225.1 Hyphomicrobiales bacterium
CCGTGCCCTTGAGCCGCACCTTCTTGCCGACCGGCACCGGCGGGCTGGCGCTCGTCACGTTGTAATTCGCACCTTTCGGTCCTTTGATCATGACACAGAAATCAGGCGTGCCCTTGGTGGCGCAGCCTGTCACGGCGACGGTTTTCGGCTTCGCGGCCTTCGGCGCCGCGGCCCTCTCGGCACTGGCGATGTTGACAAAACCGACCGCCACGCCGAGCGCGACGGCGAGTGAAAGTCCGATCCGGATCGACATTGGCAATTCCCCCCTGTGGATCGCGCAACATTGCGCGCGCGCGCACATTAGGCCGGAAGCGGAAGGAGAAATCAATCCATGGGTGTGCCATCAACACCATCCCGCGTCGGCGGATGCCGGCTACGTGCCGCAGAACGTCTGCATCACCCGCTCGTGCTCCTCCGGAGGCTCCATGTAGGCGGCGTAGCCGGGCTGATCCTCGAACGGCTTGGCCAAAACGGCGAGCAGCTCCTCGAATGGCGCAAAGTCGTTGCGGTGAACCGCCGCATCGATCATCGCTTCAATGCGGTGATTGCGCGGAATGAAAGCCGGATTGGCGGCAAGCATGGAGCTTCGCCGTGCCGGACTGTCTTGCGGCTCGCGGCTTAGCCGCTCCCGCCAGCGCGCAACCCACGCTTCATAGAGATCCGTCCGGCCGATCACTGCACGAAGAGACTCAGCCTCAGGGTCGTCTGCGGCCTCGCCGAGGCGCCGGAACGCCAGTGTGAAATCGGCCTGGGCTTTGGACAGCAGATCCAAAAAGTCCTGCGCGAGCTGGACATCGCCGTCTTCAGGATTGAACAACCCAAGCTTCCGGCGCATTCCGGCCAAGTACGAAGCCTGGAAACGCTGCGCGAAACCGCCGAGAACCTCCTCGGCCTGCGCGATCGCCTTCGTCTCGTCGTCAGCAAGAAGCGGCAGCAGCGTCTCGGCGAAGCGCGCCAGATTCCAGACCGCGATCTTCGGCTGATTGGCGTAGGCGTAACGGCCATGATGGTCGATGGAGGAGAACACCATCGCGGGATCGTAATGATCCATGAAGGCGCAGGGACCGTAGTCGATCGTCTCCCCCGCGATGGACATGTTGTCGGTGTTCATCACGCCATGAATGAATCCGACCAGCATCCATGCGGCGATCAGATCGGCCTGCCGCTGTACGACACCCTCCAGCAGCGCGCGATAGGGATGTTCGGCCGCCGCGACATCAGGGTAGTGCCGAGCGATCGCGTGGTCGGCGAGCAAGCGCAGGCCCTCCGTGTCACCCCTTGCGGCGAAATACTGAAACGTTCCGATGCGGATGTGGCTGGAGGCGACCCGCGTGAGGACCGCGCCGGGCAGCAGCGTCTCGCGCGCCACCATCTCGCCGGTCACGACCGCGGCCAGCGCGCGCGTCGTCGGAATACCGAGGCGCGCCATCGCCTCGCTCACGACGTATTCACGCAGCACCGGCCCGAGCGCGGCGCGGCCATCGCCGCCGCGCGAGAACGGCGTGCGGCCGGAGCCCTTGAGCTGGATGTCGCGCCGCACGCCCCGCCGGTCGACGATCTCGCCGAGCAGAACCGCGCGGCCATCACCGAGCTGCGGGACGAAATGACCGAACTGATGTCCCGCGTAAGCGAGCGCGATGGGCTCGGCGGCTTCCGGTATGCGCCCTCCGGCGAGCACCTGCAGCGCCTCCGGCCCCGCAAGCCACTCGGCGTCGAGGCCAAGATCGGCGGCGAGGTCCAGGTTCAGCCGGATCAGCCGTGGGGCCGCGACCGGCGTCGGCGCAACCCGCGCGAAAAAACGGTCGGGCAGCCGGGCGAAGGTGTTTTGAAATGGAAAGTGGAAGGTCATGGACGGGTTCTGGCGATGATTGCATCGGGCTTTCGGTCCCTAGCACATCGTGCATGGGGGCATGAATTCAAGGCCTGCAACACTCCGTCATGCCGGACATAGCCCGTCGGAGACGGGCGTGAACGCCCTGATGTTCCGGGCATGACGGAGTGCTACCGCGGCGGTCCGCGCAGCTTGCCGACGATGCCGGTGGGAAAGAAATACACGCTGGCGATGAACAGGATGCCGAGCCAAAGCAGCCAGCGGTCGGGATGAAACAGCGCCGGCAGCAGCGGCAGGCCGGCATCGCCGGCGGCGGTCGAGACCGCGCCCATCAGGGCCTGCAGATAGTTCTGCGCCAGCACGTAGAGCGTTGCGCCGACGATCGCCCCGTAGAGCGTGCCCATGCCGCCGATCACGACGATCAGCAGGATATCCAGCATGATGTTGAACGAGAGCGACGTGTCCGGCCCGGTGTAGCGCAGCCAGAGCGCGTTGAGCGCGCCGGCGGCGGCCGCGACCGCCGCCGCGATGCAGTTCGCCAGCGTGCGGTGGATCACGGTGCGATAGCCGAGCGCCTCGACGCGGAACGGGTTCTCGCGGATCGCCTGCAGCACGCGGCCGAACGGCGAATTGGTAACGCGCAGCAGCAACAGGAACAGCGCGGCGCAGAACACGAACACGATGTAATAAGTCAATGTGCGGCCGGTGACCGCGATGCCGAACACGTCGCGCGAAATGTAAGTCGTGCCGGGCTGCAGCAATTCCGGCACGCGAAAGCTGCGCCCGTCCTCGCCGCCGGTCAGCCAGGAGAGTTGTGATGCCAGCACCGCGAAGGCGGATGCGACCGCGAGCGTGATCATGGCAAAGAAGATGGTCTGGACGCGCAGCGAGAACAGCCCGATCACCAACGCCAGCAACGCGGCGAGCGGCAGCGCCGCCAACAGCCCAAGCGCGATCGCATCCCAGCGCGCGCCAAGGGAGAACAGCGAGATCGCGATGCCGTAGCTGCCGATGCCGTAGAACATCGTGTGGGCGAAGGAGACGACGCCGGTATAGCCGAGCAGCAGGTCATAGGAGGCCGCGAGCGCGATGAAGATGCAGATCTTGGCCGCGACGTTGAGCGGCTTGGAGCCGGGGAACAGGAACGGCGCGAAGGCGAGCGCCAGCACGATCACGATCAGCACGAGGTTCAGAATTTTGCTGCGCGGCGGATCGCCCGAAAGCCACATCATCGGCTGGTCACCGGGTAAAGTCCGCGCGGGCGCCACAGCAGCACGGCGACCATCAGGGCGATGTCGGTGATCAGCGCCAGCTTCGGCACCAGAAAGCCGCCGTAATTGGTGGCGAGCGCAACCAGCAGCGCGCCGATGAAGCAGCCGGTGACCGAGCCGAGCCCGCCGATGATCACCACGATGAACACCAGCACCATCAGCTCGGCGCCCATCGCGGCATTCACCTGCTCGCGGTAGAGTCCCCACATCACGCCGCCGAGGCCCGCGAGCGCCGAGCCCGCCATGAAGACGCCGACGAACAGCCGCGTGATGCGATAGCCGAGCGCCTCGACCATCTCGGTGTTTTCGACGCCGGCGCGGATCAACAGGCCGATCTTGCTGCGGTTGAGGATCAGCAGCATGGCGGCGAACACCATCAGCCCGACCAGCACGGCAATCACGCGATATTTTTCGATCGCGGCCTCGCCGATCAGGAACGAGCCGCGCAGGCTGGCGGGGAGCGGCAGCGCGATCTGCTGCGGGCCGAACAGCGCATAGATCAGCTGCTCGGCGACGATCATGCCGCCCATGGTGATGAGGATCTGCTTCAGGTGCTGACCATAGACCGGAACGATCAGCACGCGCTCGAAGGCAAGCCCGAGCAGCGCGGTCGCGCCCATGGCGAGCACGACGGCCGGAACGACGGCGGCAAGATTGAGCCAGATCGAGTCCGCCTGCATCCAGCCGGCGAGCGGGATGAGCACGAGCGTCGCCACATAGGCGCCGATCGCGATGAAGGCGCCATGACCGAAATTAAGCACGTCCATCAGGCCAAAGATCAGCGTCAGGCCGGACGCCATCACGAAGATCATCATGCCCATCGCAAGCCCCGCGATGGTCAGCGTCAGCCAAGTCGAGCTTGAGGGGATGAACGGAAACGCGACCGCCGCCAGCGCCAGCGGCAGCAGCAATGGCACGATATCGCGCGGGCTTTTCGGCAGCGCGGCGCCGGCATCGATGTCGGTTCCTTGCGCGCTCATTGGTGCGTATCCAGGCTGAGGCCGAGCAACTTGTGCTGCAGCGCCGCGTCGGCCGCGAGATCCGCCATGGTGCCGCTATGGACCACGCGGCCATTGTCCATCACGCCGACCAGATCGCCGATCGCCTGCGCCACACGGAAGTTCTGCTCCACCAGGAGGATGGTGGCGCCGCGCCGTTTCACCTCGGCGAGGCAATCAATCAGCGCGCCGATGATCGCGGGCGCAAGGCCCTTGGTCGGCTCGTCGATCAGCAGCAGCTTGCGCTCCTCGATGAAGGCGCGCGCGAAGGAGAGCATCTGCTTCTGTCCGCCCGAGAGCGTGCCGGCGCGGGAGAGCCAGAACTTCTTCAACGGCGGAAAGAAGCCGAAGATCCAGTCGAGGCGCGTCTGATCCATCGCGCCCTCGCGCGCTGCCAGGATCAGGTTTTCCTTCACGGTCAGGTCGGAGAACACCGCCATGGTCTCCGGCACATAGCCGATGCCGGCGCGCGCGATGTCGGGTGTGGCGAGTGTCTCGATGCGTGCGCCGCCGAGCGTGATTTCGCCGCGCGAGGCGCGCCACAGGCCCATGATGGTGCGCAAGGTCGTGGTCTTGCCGGCGCCGTTGCGGCCGAGCAGCATCGTGGTCTTGCCTTCCGGCACGACAAGATCGACGCCGTGCAGGATGTGATACTGCGCAATGTGGGTCTCGACATTGGCCAGCGACAGCAGCGCGGTCATGCGGCGCGCTCCGCGAAGCTGCCCAAGTAGGCCTCCTGCACCACCGGCGAGGCCATCACGTCGGCCGGCTTGCCGTCGGCGACCAGTCTACCGTTGTGCAGCACGATGATGCGGTCGGCGAGCGAGCGCACCACGTCCATCTTGTGCTCGACCAGCAGGATGATTTTCGAAGTGTCCTGCTTGAGCTGCGCAATGAGATCGAGCACCACCGGCACCTCATCGACGCTCATGCCGGCGGTCGGCTCATCGAACATGAAGACCTGCGGCTCGAGCGCGATCATCAGTGCGACTTCGAGCTTGCGTTGATCGCCATGCGAAAGAACCGAGGCCGGAACGTCACGCCGGCGGCTCAATGACACGCGCGCCAGCACCGCGTCGGCGCGTTCGATCAACTCACGATGGCGCATCCAGGGCCGCAGCATGTCGTAGTGCACGCCCGCGGCGGACTGGATCGCGAGCCGCACATTCTCCATCACGGAAAGCCCGGGAAAGAGATTCGTGAGCTGGAACGCGCGGCCGATGCCGGCGCGGGTGCGCGCAGGCGCCGAGAGTTTCGAGATGTCGCTGCCGCCGAGCAGCACGTCACCTGCCGTCGCCGTGAGCTGGCCGGAGATGAGGTTGAAATAAGTGGTCTTGCCGGCGCCGTTCGGCCCGACGATCGCGGTCA
>JBBWZU010000612.1:0-4331 GCA_039649225.1 Hyphomicrobiales bacterium
GGCGGCCGAGGGCGAGTCACGCGTCATTTATGACGGCGCGCTCGATCTGACGATATGACGCGCAAGCGCGTTGCGATCCTCATCTCCGGGCGCGGCTCCAACATGGCGGCGCTGATCGAGGCCGCGAAAGACCCTACCTACCCGGCCGAGATCGTGCTGGTCCTGTCAAATCGCGCGGACGCGCCGGGTCTCATCCATGCCCGTGAGGCCGGCGTGGCAACAGCGGTGCTGGATCACAAGCCTTTCGGCAAAGATCGCGCGGCGTTTGATGCAGCCTTGCAGGCCATTCTCGACGAACATCGTATCGCGCTCATCTGCCTCGGTGGCTTCATGCGGCTGTTCACGGCGGAATTCACCCAACGCTGGTACGGCCGCATGCTCAACATCCACCCGTCTTTGCTTCCGGCGTTTCCCGGGCTCGATCCGCATGGTCAGGCGTTGCGCGCCGGCGCGACAACATCCGGCGCAACCGTGCATTTCGTCATTCCGGAAACGGACGCCGGGCCGATCGTCATGCAGGCGAGCGTGCCGGTGCATCCGGGCGATACGCCGGACAGCCTGGCGGCCCGGGTGCTGGAGGTCGAGCACCGTATTTATCCGCAGGCGCTGCGCCAGGTGGCGGAAGGCGGCGTGAAAGCCCCTTAAAGCGGCGCCAAGCACATTTAATCCATGCGCAATTTGCGCGCGATATGGAACCCGAAGTTCCACCGCCATTAGCAAGCCATTAATCGGCTTTGGCTATTTTCAATCAGTTTTTCCCCGCCTTCCCGGGAGGATTGCCGTGCTCGGCCGACTGACCATTCGCGCCCGCCTGATCGGTATTGCGGCGCTGTTCCTCATCCCGATCGGGTTGCAGGTCTATCTGTTCGTCGATCAGAGCCGCAAGGACATCACGTTCGCCGACAAGGAGGTCACCGGCATCGCCTACCTGCGCGCCGCCTGGCCCGCGATGCACGCGCTCGCGACCGCGGTGAATGATCCGGCGTTCCGCCCGACCGACCGCCTGAGCCGCGCGCCCGCGCTCGACGCCACCACGAAGGCGCTCGACGGCGAAATGGGCAGCGAGGCGGCCAGCCAGGATTTTGCCAAGACGCTTGGGCCCCTCGGATGGCCGAACCAGGCCGTCGCGCCCGGCGACAAGGCCGAGGCCGCCATCACGGCGGCCCGCGCGCTGATCAATAAGATCGGCGATGCCTCGAACCTCATTCTCGATCCCGATCTCGACAGCTACTACGTGATGGACATCGCGCTGCTGCGCCTGCCCGAGGCGATCGACCAGGCGCGCGTCCTGATGACGCTCGCCACCACCTACAAGGCGCAGGCAACGCTCAACGATGACGAAAAGGCGCAGATCCTGATCCGCGCCGGGCAGTTCGCCGCAGCCGTCGATGGCGCCGCCTCCTCGCTCGACTCCGCCTACAAGGGCAACGGCGACGGCAAGACCAAGCCGGCGCTCGAAACGCATGCGGGCCAGTTCGCCAAGGCGGCGGCGGCATATCTTGCGGCCATCAATTCGGCCGCGGTCGTGCTGCGCGGCGACGACCGGGCCAAGCTCGACCTTGTCAATCTGAGACGCCTCAACGACGCCGCGATGGCGGCCTCCGACCAATTGTGGGCGACGACCGCGAACGAGCTGGAACGCCTGCTGCAGGTGCGCATCAGCGGCTTCAAGACCAAGATGTGGACCGCGCTCGGCGTCTCGCTCGGCGTAACGCTGCTCGCGTTGTTGTTCGCGTGGTCACTGTCGGGCTCGATCATCCGGGCGATCCGCGGCCTCGTGGCCGGTGTCGACGAGCTCACCAGCGGCGACATGAATGCCGCCGTGCCGCATGCCCAAGGGCGCGACGAGATCGCCGAGGTGGCGCGCGCCATCGCGCGCTTCCGCGACCACACCATCGCGGAGCTGACCCAGGCCAACAGCGCCGAGCGCGATGAAGCCATCCGGCGCTCGCAACGCGACGCGCTCGGCGGCGTCGCCGAGGAAGTGCGCGGCTCGGTGGCGGAAATTGCCGCCCGGCTGACCGAAACGGCGCAGATCATGCGCAAGTCGACCGCGACGGTCGCCTCGAACGCCAGCAGAACGCATGACCAGATCACCACGGTCGTCAGCGAGCTGGATTCCACCGCCGAGAACATTTTGGCGGTGTCGGGCGCCGTGCATGAGATGGCGAGCTCGATCAACGAAATTTCCCGGCAGTCGGCCCAGGTCGCCACCATTACGCGCGACGCGACGACGCGCACGCTCGACGCACAGAAGAAGGCCGAGGAGCTTGCCACCAATACCCAGCAGATCGGTCAGATCGCCGGCCTGATCGCGACCATCGCGGCGCAGACCAACCTGCTCGCGCTCAATGCCACGATCGAGGCCGCGCGCGCCGGCGAGGCCGGCCGCGGTTTTGCGGTCGTCGCCCAGGAAGTCAAAGCGCTCGCGACCCAGACCGGCAAGGCGACGGAGGAAATCGACCGTCAGGTCTCGGCGATCCGCCAGGCCTCGGGCGAGATGATCACGGCGGTGAGCGAAATTACCCAGACGATCTCCAACATCGACGGCATCACGGCCTCGATCGCCGGCGCCGTCGAGGAACAGAATGCCTCCACGGCACTGATCAGCCAGAGCGTCGCGCTCGTCTCCAACGGCACCGGACAGGTGACGGCCGCGGTCGCGGGCGTTCCCAAGGCGGCGCGCGACACCGGCGAGGTTGCGGCACAGCTCGATACGCTGGCGCAGAACCTGGCCTCCGACGCCGACAACCTGCAGCGCTCGGTGAACACCTTGCTGGCGCGGTTGGCAGCTTAGAAAACACGTTCCGCTCATTCCCGCGCAAGCGGCTGCGAGTCCCTCGGTTTTCGCGGGTCGCAATCAAACTCCGACCTCATCCTGAGGAGGGCGCGCAGCGCACGTCTCGAAGGATGGCCGCAAACTCGGAGTGCCCGCCCTCGTCCTTCGAGGCTCGCCCAAGCGGGCGAGCACCTCAGGATGAGGGCTCGGAAAAGCGTCGAGTGATATCGATTCAATCCGACCGAAACATGCGACAGCATGCGTGGTAATTTTGCCCGCCGCCCGCTATATCAGGCTGCCTGCCTCAACCAGCCTCCCCAACGATCAAGGCCGCCAGCGCGGTCGACAGCGCACAAGGACAAGACACGTGATCGATCTTTACACCTGGACGACGCCGAACGGCCGCAAGGTCTCCATCGCGCTGGAAGAACTCGGCCTGCCCTACACGACGCACGCGATCGACATCTCCAAGGACGAGCAATTCCAGCCCGACTTCCTCAAGATCGCGCCCAACAACCGCATCCCGGCGATCGTCGATCGTGACAATGGCATGAGCCTGATGGAGTCGGGCGCGATTTTGATCTATCTCGCCGACAAGACCGGCAAGCTGCTGCCGAAGTCGGGCGAAGCGCGCTACCGCGCGATCGAATGGACGATGTGGCAGATGGGCGGCCCGGGCCCGATGCTCGGCCAGGTGCATCACTTCGTGAAATACAACAAAGGCAAGGCGCCCTACGCCGAGGAGCGCTACCTGAAGGAAGCGCACCGCCTCTACGGCGTGCTCGACCGGCGCCTGACGGACCACGAATTCGTTGCCGACGACTATTCGATCGCCGACATCGCGATCTGGCCGTGGATCTCGCGCTTCGAATGGCAGACGATCGATCTCAACCAGTATCCGAACGTGAAGCGCTGGTACCTGGCGATCGCTGGCCGGCCCGCGACGCAGAAGGGCTACAAGGTGCCCAAGGACGTCGGCGAGATCCCGATGCCGTAGGTTCCGCAGTTTCGTGATGTCGTGATTGTGTAACAGGGGCGGTGAAGCCCATATCACCGCCATGAAACACGATCATTCAGGGCACGATCACGGCCATGCGCACGCGCCGGCGGATTTCGGCGTGGCCTTCGCCATCGCAACCGTGCTGAACTTCGCACTCGTCGCCGCGCAGGTCATTTACGGCCTGTCGGCCAACTCCATCGCGCTTTTGGCGGATGCGGGTCACAATTTCGGCGATGCGCTCGGGCTGCTGCTGGCCTGGGGCGCGCACGCGATGGCGCGCTGGGCGCCGACCGAACGCTACACTTACGGCTTCCGGTCGGCCTCGATCCTCTCGGCGCTGATCAATGCCGTCATGTTGCTGGTGGCGACCGGCGCGATTGCCTGGGAGGCGATCCGGCGGCTGTCCGATCCCGGCGAGGTCGCCGGCATCACCGTGATGGTGGTGGCCGGTATCGGCATCGTGGTGAACGCTCTGTCGGCCTGGCTGCTGATGGCGGCAAGCAAAGGCGACCTGAACGTGCGCGGCGCGTTCCTGCATCTGGCGGCGGATGC
>JBBWZU010000682.1:0-6362 GCA_039649225.1 Hyphomicrobiales bacterium
CTCCGGAATGGGACCTGAGAAACTGAACGGAGCCGTGCCGATGCGCAGCCAATGTGCGTCGGTCCCGCTCATCAAAGCGTACGGAACCCAAGCCACCTCGGCGGTAAACTTCACCCGGTCGGTGACGTTGTAGTCACCGGTGGCGCCGAGGCGCACGAAATGCCAGCGCGTGGATTCGGTGATGGCGAGGACGTTGTTTGGAATTGACGGCACGCATACGAACGGATCGGTCGCCACTTGCGTGCAGCCGTAGGCGCTCACCTTTTCCTTGAGGAAGCCGTAGCCGGCAAACAGCGAGAAGCGCGATTGCGGGCTCGACATCACGGTCAGGCCGAGGTCGGCATTGGCGTAACCGATCTTGCCGCCGTGTTGTGCGCTCAGCGTGCTCGAATAGGGCGAGATCGCGGGGGGAAAATCCTCGTCTTGGAGTTCGCCCTTGCGCAGGTCTCCGAGACCGACGGTGCCCTTGACGAGGATGCCGGTGGCGCCGTCCCAGCGGCCGAATCCCTCGAACGTGCCTCCCGTCAGACCCCGAAAGGTCAGCCGCGAATTCATATTGGTGCTGGAGCGCGGATCGTCATAGAGGTTCTTCGAGAGAGAACCGTTGCCGTACCAGTAGCGGGTGCCGAACTCGATGCTGGAACCGCGGAACGACGCGAAGTTCGCGGCGAATGGAGACGAGGGGCGCGCGGGTGCGTAGGCTGCGTGTTCGATCGGCTCGGCACTGGCGACCGAATCCAGCCCGGATTCCATCGCCGGACCCGCAGGTGCGATCTCGTAGATTTGTGAGCCACGCATTGCCGCGGGCTCAATCCCGCCGGCACCCGCCACCTGCGCAAAACCAAGCAAACCGATCCCGACGAGCAGCAAACGCATCGCGTCCCACCACCGTTCTTGCTTCACCTCCTTTGATCATTGATGATTAACCTTAACGCATCGCTAAACGGGCGCTAACGAACAGCTAACAGTCATCGCTTGGTTTCCAGCGGCCTAGTCAATGACGTTTGCTCTACGTCACGGCCGGAAATAGCCCGCCTTTGACGGGCTATGCGCGGGCATGACGGCTGTCAGCATCCCGCTTGGAATTATTAAACGAAGGCGATAGCGGCGACGTGTTGCTGGAAGGCCGGGCGCTGCTCGATGCCGGCGAACCAGCGCTCGAGGTTCGCTAGGTCGGGCCGATCCGGCGCGAGCCGCCGATACCGGTATGCGATGGTCCCGACCGGGATGTCGCCCATCGAGAAAGCCTCGCCCGCCACATGCGCGGTCTTGGCAAGCTGGGCGTCGAGTATTCTCATCGCAGCGGTGGTTTTGTCCCTCGATGCCGCGATGTGGGCGTGATCGCGCTGCTCGGGCGGCGTGCGGATGAGGCCCCAGAACAGCCCATGGATGGCCGGCGCACACACGGTGAGCTGCCAGTCCATCCAGCGGCTGGCGCTCGCGCGCTCCTGCAGGTCGGCGGGCTCGAGCGTGCCGCGACCGTATTTCGACGCCAGATAGCGCACGATCGCGTTCGATTCCCACAACACGAATTCATCCTCCTCCAGTGTGGGGACGAGTCCATTGGGGTTCTTGGCCAGATAGGAGGGCTCGTCGTTGCCGCCGAACGGCCCGCCGATGTCGATGCGCTCATGCGTGAGCCCAAGCTCGCCCACGGCCCACATCGCCTTCTGCACGTTGATGGAGGTCGCGCGGCCCCAGATTTTCAGCATGGTTCTGGCCAGCTAGAGCATTTTCAGGAAAAGTGGATACCGGTTTTCCGACAGGAAATGCGACCGCTCAAGAAAGCGAAAGCGCTTTCCGATACTACTTAATCGGAAAGTGCTTTACCTCAGTCGATCCGGCGCGCGTCCTCGGCCAGCATGATCGGAATGCCGTCGCGGATCGGATAGGCGAGCTTGGCGGAGCGCGAGATCAGCTCCTGTTTCTCGCGGTCGTATTCCAGCGTGCTCTTGGTGAGCGGGCAGACCAGGATTTCGAGCAGCTTGGGGTCGACGCTGCTGGCGGGACGGTCGGTTGTCATGATGGGTTCCGGGTTGGTCGGGCAGACCTTAGCACGACTTCGCCGCCGTCAAATCACAGCCGCGCGATCACCGCAACCACATCACTGCAACTTGGTTTCGCCCTCGGTCTCGCCGCGGGCGAGCTCCATCTCGGTCAACGCGACCAGGATCTCGGCGCGGGTCTTGAGGTCCTGGGCTTCCAGCATCGCCTGTTTCTCGGCCGCCCCGTAGGGCGACATCATGGCGAGCGCGTTAACCAAGGCTTCGTTCGGCGCCTTCTCGATGCCGTCCCAGTCGGCGTTCAGCTTGTTGGCTTTCAGGAAGCCGGCGAGCGCCTTGAGCAGCGCCTCGCGATCCACCGCCTCCTCGCCCTTGCGCGGCTCGAAGTCGTCGACGAACGGCTGATAGTCGACGCGGGCCTGCCGGTAAGGCGTCAGCGCATGCGGCTCCTCGATGAGGCGGAAGCGCGCAACACCGGTGAGTTCGAGCACATAGCGTCCGTCGCCGGTCTCGGCGAGCTGCGTGATGCGGCCGACGCAGCCGATCTTGTAGAGGTTCGGCTTGTCCTCGGATCCCGGATGCGCGGTGTCGGGCTGGATCATGCCGATCAGGCGATGGCGATCCGCCATCGCGTCGTCGATCATCGCAAGGTAGCGCGGCTCGAAAATATTCAGCGGCATCTGCCCGCGCGGCAGCAGCAGCGCGCCGGACAGCGGAAACACCGGAATGATCGCCGGCAGCTCGCCGGGACCGCGATACATGGCATTCATCGGCATCGTCGTTCTCCTGATCCGGCGGCCTCGTCCGGACGGATGACGTCGCGTCTCAACAACTGCGCATGATCTTGTCCCGAAAACCGTTCCCATCCCGCATCAAGTTCGGGACAGGCTTTTTCGGGATCATGCGCTACGCAAACAAGATCGACGACAATTTGCGCCGGCCGTTGACGGTCGCCTCGTCGGTCGGCCCCCAGGCCTCGAAAAACTGGACCAGCTGTTTGCGCGCGCCGTCCTCGTTCCATTTGCGGTCGCGCTTGACGATATCGAGCAGATGATCCGCCGCGTCCTGGCGCTTGCCGTTGGCATTGAGCGCGACCGCGAGGTCGAAGCGCGCCTGATGATCGAGCGGGTTCGCGGCGACTTTTTGTTCAAGCTCGCCGACCGGCCCGGCCGACTGCGCCTGCTCGGCAACCTCGATCGCGGAGCGCGCCGCCGCGACCGCCGCGTCGCCCTGCTTGGCCTCCGGCACCAGCGCCAGCGTCTGTTTCGCCTGCTCGAGCGCGCCGGTCTCCAGATAGGCGCGCGCCAGGCCGGCGAGCGCCGGCACGTTGCCGGTCTCCTCGGACAGCACCTGCGAATAGATGTCGATGGCGTCTTCGACCTGGCCCGCGACAAGCGCCTCGTCGGCGGCTTTGATCAGATCCTTGGTCTCACCCGCGACCGCGTCCTTGGTGATGCGCGCGATGAAGTCGTTGACCTGTCCTTCCGGCAGCGCGCCCAGAAAGCCGTCGGCCGGCTGGCCGTTGACGAAGGCGATCACGGCCGGAATCGACTGGATGCCCATCTGGCCCGGAATGGCCGGATGCTTGTCGATGTCCATCTTGACGAGCTTGACCTTGCCCTTGGCGCCGCGCACCGCCTTTTCCAGCACCGGCGTGAGCTGCTTGCATGGCCCGCACCACTCGGCCCAGAAATCCACCAGCACCGGCTGGCGCTTGGACTCCTCGATCACATCCTTCACGAAGCCCTGGGTGGTCGTGTCCTTGATGACGCCATCGGCCGTCGGCGCCGCGCCCGCGATATCTTGCAGCATTTTGCCTCTTCCCTGACGGCTCGGAGCTTTGGCTCGTGCCGTTTCCCGTGACGGCTCCGGACGGCGCCGGAACCCGAAATGTCCCCGATTACATGGGTCAGGACGCGCCGGAATGCAATCGGCGCGCGCGGGATGGTTCTCCTATTCCACGGGCGGCAGCGCGCCGTCCGCGACCGCCTCGATGCGCGGCGGATGGCCGGTCGCTTCGAGGAATTTGACCAGATCCCGGCTGGCGAGCGAGGTCGTCATGGTGTTGACCAGCGGATGGGCATTAACGATGGCGTCGCGCATCAGCCCGGCATCGAGCACCACGCTCACGCGCAGCGCCGTGTCGTTGATCGCGCCGAACGGCGTCACCGCGCCGGGCAGGACGCCGAGCAGTTCCTGCATCAAGTTCGACGAGCCGAACGAGAAGCGCCCGGCCCCGAGCCTGTGATGCAGCGTCTTGAGGTCGACCGCCGCGTCCTCCGGCGCCACGACCAGGAACACGCTGTCGCGCTTGTCTTTCAGGAACAGGTTCTTGGTGTGCGCGCCGGGAATCGTGCCGCGCAATTCGCGCGATTGCTCGACCGTGAACAGCGGCGGATGGGTCGCGGTCTGGTGCGCGATCCCGTGTCTGTCGAGGAACGCGAACAGGTCATCGGGCGTGGCTGGCATGGCAGTCCTGGCGGTGGAACTGTGGGTAAAATTGCGATTAATTGTTGCGAACTGAGTTAAGTCTTTTGCAATCGCCGGTAGGTAGAGTGCGCCGAGGTCGCCTTTACTCTCCCGAAGCGGCTGGCGATGACGGCGGGCACGTTCTGCCGCAAGGCAGCGGATCCGTAAAGCTGTCTACCCGGTTCGACCTGAGCCCGAATCGGTATTTCGACCCACATCGTGGTGCGGGCGGTCCGGTTCCTTCCGGGCTGCCCGCGGCTTCGGATGGGCTGAAGGTCCAAAAGGGGCGGTGCGCGGCCGTCGTCGTTCGATTGTTGCAATCGCCGGCGGCTTTTGGCATAGGTGGCGCGCCCGGCGGTCACCCACCGCTGGCGTCTCTCGGATGCGGGTGTAGCTCAGGGGTAGAGCACGACCTTGCCAAGGTCGGGGTCGAGGGTTCGAATCCCTTCGCCCGCTCCAATTTTCTCAAGAAAAGCAATTATTTCGATTGTGACCGGCCCGGCCGTCGGCCGTGGCATTTCCCTTGAGGAATGCGCTTTACACGCACGGCCTTGGGGTCGATAATTGTATATGTGACGATTTCAATCTAAGAGATAACACATGCGTGCCATGTGTGCGATCGCTCGGCTTGGCCTTGGCGCGCCCTTCGCGCTTCTGACATTTGCGGCCAACGCACAAACCAGCCCTGGAAGGCCCGCACCACCCTCGGTGCCGAATCCGACGGACGGGGGCAATTTAGTCGACTTCTTCAACAAGAAGACGCCTTACGAATTCTGGCTGACCTGCGTCATCTTGCTCTTCGGCCTCATCGTCATCGGCCTTCTCACATTCGGCATGAAAGGGATTCAGGGCCGACGGCCGGAGGATCTGTCGCGGTCGCTGATCGTGGTTATGGTTATTACCTCCGCGCTGGTTCTGATCACAGCGGGCTTTTCAAACGACCAGATCGCGCCTGCCTTCGGCCTATTCGGCACGATTGTCGGTTACATGCTGGGAAGACTGAGCTCTCCGCAGGCGGCAGCTGGAACGGATCATGCCGAACACCAAGACAGCGGATCGAAGCCCGCTGGCTCGTAGCCCACCTTTTCGGGCAGAGGGAGCAAAGCTATGACACGCAACATCAGTCGGCCCAGCACGCGCTTGCGTTCTTGCGTCGCGTCCCTCTGCGCGGGCGCCGCTATTTTGTTCGTTGTCGGCACCACATCGGTGGAAGCACAGATGTTGCCCCGTCACATCGAGCAAAAGGCGCAGGTCCCGAAAGAGGGGTTTCGACCTAAGCCAACGTGCTTGGCCGCTCAACTTCCGCTCAAGTCAGCAGTCATTTGCAATTTTGGAACTGTCGCACTAAGCGTCTCGTATTGGGATGGCGAGAGCACTTGGCAAACCGTTGCGATTTCTTCGGGCCAACAAGGTATCGTGACCTGCGACAAGTGCGAGCGCCAGATTGATCTGTCTTTTCACGATGGACGCGCAACGCGTCAAATAGCACTCGCGATCGGGAGTGCCTACGAATTGTATTGGGCTGCGTCCGGCAGTTGGGATATTCGCGCATCTGTACCCGCGCTTGTCGTCCCGCAATCAGCTCCCACGGCCGCGATGCAATAGAACGGGCGATCGCCGATCTGCCTTGCTCAATGCCCCTCCGCCAGCGTGCCGCGCTGGCGCGGATCGGCGGCGCCGGTGATGCCGTCTGGCGTCACGAGAATCGAATTGGCCGAGCCCATAATGGCGCCGACCACGACCTTGTGGCCTTTGGCCTCGAGCAACCGAATTGTGTCGGGTGACAGGCCTTGCTCGGCGAAGACCTGGTCGGGCAGCCACTGATGATGAATCCGCGGCGCCGCCACGGCCTCGGCGATGTTCATGCGGTGGTCGATCACGTTGAGGATC
>JBBWZU010000684.1:0-15261 GCA_039649225.1 Hyphomicrobiales bacterium
GAATCACGGGTTCCCTTCAGCAAGGGAACGGGCATGCTGTCTCGACGTTTCCCAAGCGGAGGCGTGCCATGCCGTTCAAGACATTCAATGTTCCATCGTTCTTCGCCGGCGTTGCCACCGTTTTAGCCATTTTGGTGATGGGGTTCGGCGGCGGTGTTATGATGTCGGGCGTGCTGTCCGACACCGCGCGCAAGCCCAATAAGATCGAGCGCCAGGCCGCGAGTGACACCAAGCCCGAAACAAAGCCGGTGAGTACGCCGGCGACACCTGCCGCGCCGGTGGTTGCGGCGGCGGCGCCGCCGGCCAACCCGGCGCCGTCCGCGGCGCCCGAGCCGGTTCCCAATTCTGCCCCGACGGTCACCCAGACAACGCCCACCAAGACCCAGCCTGAGCCTCAGCCAGCGGCCCAGCCGCAGCCTGCTGCTCAGGCGCAGCCTGCTGCTCAGGCGCAACCTGCTGCTCAGGCGCAACCTGTTGCTCAGGCGCAGCCTGCTGCTCCGGCACAGCCCACCGCTCAGGCGCAATCCGCGCCCCAGAGGCAGTCGCCGTCCGTGCCGCAGCCGCAAACGGCAGCTCAACCGCCTTCGCCTGGGCCGGCAAAGTCTGTTTCGCTCGCGCAGCCGCCGCGGGAGCAGCAATTCGATCCGTCACAGCTGTCACGCCGCGAGCAGGCGCGCTACTGGCGCTATCAGCGGCATGAAGAGCGCGCGCAGCGCCGCGAGGAACGCCGCCGCAAGCAGTACACCGAGCGCCGTCAGCAGGAGCAGGCGCGCCGCGAGGAGATGCGATCAGTCACCGAGCGTGCCCGGCCGCGGGATGCCGATGACGACCGCGATGATGATGCGCCGACTGTCGCTATGCCGCGCGAGCGCAGCATCGGCGCGCCGCCGCTGTTGCGACTCTTCGGCGGCGACGACTAAGACGCTAGATCAAGGCGCGACAGGATCCTTGAACCCGCCTTTGTCCAGCGCCGCGCGTACTGTGCCGTCCTTCTTGGCCTCGTCCATGAAGGCCGTAACTGCAGCGAGCGCCTCCGGCTTGCCCTTCTGCACCGCGATTGCGACACCCATCTGCTGAAACTGCCCATCCGTGATGCGCGAGCCCGGCACTTGGCTCACATAGGCCGGAAGCGTGTCGCGCCCGAGCGCAAAGGCATCGGCCTTGCCGGCAAGTAGCGCCTCGACGGCGTCGCCGACCGACGTCACGGGCGAAATCGTCGTGTGCTTGAGCGTGCGTTCGGCGGCACGGATTGTCGTCGTATTGGCGATGCCGATGACGCGCATGCCGGTCTTGTCCACGTCCGCGACAGTTTTCGCGCCGGACGCGGCCGTGACCATGTAGGTGCTTTCGGCGCGCACATAGTCCGGGCCGAAGGCGATGCGCTTCCGGCGCTCCTCATCAACCGGCATGAACGAGACATCCACCGCACCGCTCTCGACCGCGTCAGTCGCCTGCCCGGAATTGGGATAGAGCACGAACGCGACCGGTAAGTTGAGTTTCTTCGCAAGCATCTCGCCGAGATCGACGGTGACGCCGCGCGGCTTTCCGTCCGCATCCCTGACGACGAAGAAGGTCGACATCGTGGGCGCGAAGACGACGCCGACGCGCAGCTTTCCGGTGGGGGCGAATTCTTTCATGTCACTCTCGTTCGCCGCCGCGTTGCGGCGATCGGCACAATGGCGGGCGCCGCGCCCATGGGATGGAATATAGCCGCGGGCTACGCGATAATCATAGCCCTTGGGCTGGGAGGTTGTGTCATGGATATCGTCAAGTCCGTCGTCCGCTACGAAAACTGGCTGGAAAAAGCGCTTCAGGGTGACGTCAATCGGGACGACATCGGCGAGAAGCACAAGAAAATGGCCGCGGGATCATTCCAGTTTCTGCGCGGCACGTATTGGCGTTGGGCGGAAACGATTAACGAACCGAAAGTCTGTCCGGAGCTTGGACGGGCGCCGCAGGTTCTCTGCGTCGGCGATATTCATGTGGAGAATTTCGGTACCTGGCGCGATGCGGACGGGCGGCTGATCTGGGGGGTGAACGACTTCGATGAAGCGGCTGTCATGCCCTATCTGCATGACATTGTGCGGCTCGCGACCAGCGCGGTGCTCGCCGACGTGCCGGGAATAACAATGCAAACGATCTGCAAGCGTATCCTCGAAGGATATCAGGCGGGGATCGCACGTCCGATTCCTTACATCCTCGATCGCCGGCATAAGAAGCTTCGCCAGGTCGCGATCGTGTCAGAGAGCGATCGAAGGGACTTCTGGACCAAGTTCGATCCGGAGCTGATTAGGCTGGAAATGGAAAAGGAAGAAGCAAAAGCGCCGGAGAAACGAAAGCGGTCGAAGGTGCGGCCCGTGACGTCGATGCTGCCACAATTTCGGAAAGCGCTCGACGCCGCAAAGCCGAACGCCAGCATCAAATTCGAGTACTACGAACGCACGGCGGGAACCGGCAGCCTCGGGCGTCGGCGTTATTTTGGCGTGGGCGAGTGGCTGGGCGATCTTGTCATACGCGAGGCCAAAGCAATCGTGCCGTCGGGCTGGCACTACGCGCGGAACACAAAGGGGACTCTGTCCTGCGAGTTGATCGCGACCGGGAAATTTCGTGCGCCCGATCCGTTCTATCGGCTGGAGGGCGACGTTCTGCTGCGCCGCCTTTCGCCGAACGATTTCAAGATCGAGACCGAGCCCAGGGACAAGAAGGCGAAGGCCGACAAGGAAAGGGAAAGCCATCGGCTCGTAAAGCGCAGCGCCGTGATCAATGACGAAGCGCTGCATGCGATGGGACGAGACATCGCGGCGATTCACCGCGCGACCGACACCAAAAACAGGATCGTCGACGACTTCCCCACCCACAAGACCACCTGGCTGCTCGATGCGGTAAGGCGAGCCCAGGCGAAGGTCGAGGGGGATTGGCGCAAATGGTATGAACACTTTCACGCGGGAGCGTCAGCCGAACCGAAGAAGACCAGGAGATCCGCGAAGGCGAAGAAAAAGCCCGCGAAAAAGGCTGATCCGACTGATCAATAAATTGCGCTGTTGCCGCAGCGCTGAATGTTTCAATCTCTCCCCGACCTTAAGGGAGCACGCCCATGACCCGTCCATCCGTCGCCGACAAACGCCGCGCGTTCCGTACATTGCATGACTCCGGTTGCTTCGTGATCCCGAACCCGTGGGATGTCGGCTCGGCGCGCTATCTGCAGGGCCTTGGCTTCAAGGCGCTGGCCTCGACCTCGTCGGGTTTCGCCTGGTCGGTTGCGCATGCCGACAATGCGGTGGGCGTCGACATGGTGTTGGCGCATCTCAACGAGATCTGCGCCGTCACCGACGTGCCGGTGAACGCCGACTTCGAGGGCGGCTACGCCGACGATCCGGCCGGGGTGGCGAAGAATGTCACGCGCTGCTGCGAGACCGGCGTCGCCGGGCTGTCGATCGAGGATTCGACCGGCAACAAGGACAAGCCGCTGTACGACATTCCGTTCGCGGTCGAGCGCATGAAGGCGGCGCGTGCCGCCATCGACAAAGCTGCGCCCGACGTTCTGCTGACCGGCCGCGCGGAAGGCTTCATCGCGGGTGTGCCTGACCTCGAGCAGATGATCGCGCGGCTGAAGGCTTACGCCGACGCCGGCGCGGACTGTCTCTATGCGCCCGGCATCAAGACGCGCGAGCAGATCGACGCGGTGGTCAAGGCCGTGGCGCCGAAGCCGGTGAATTTCCTCAATGGCGCGGCATTCGGCCACACGGTCAGCGATCTCGCCGCTATGGGCGTGCGGCGCATCAGCGTCGGCGGCGCGCTGGCGCGCTCGGCCTGGGGCGGCTTCATCCGCATGGCAAAGGAGATTGCCGAACAGGGCTCGTTCGCGGGCTTCAAGGACGCGGCGTCCGGCGCCGAACTGAACGCATTTTTCACCAAGGACAAGGCAGCACGAGACTGATGAACGACCTGACCAGCTGGACGCCACGGCCCTTTCCGCCGCGCAAGGTTCTCGAAGGGCAATACTGCCGCCTGGAGCCGCTCGATGTGGCCAAGCATGGGGCCGACATCGCGGCCGCCTTCGCTGGCGCACATAGCGTGTGGGACTACCTGCCAGTCGACGAGCCGAAAGACCGCACCGCCTATGAGGCGTTTCTCGCCTCGATGGTGTCGCGCACCGACATCGTGCCGTTCGCGGTCGTGGACGAAGCCGACGGCAAGGCCAAGGGCCATCTCTGGTTGATGGAAATTCGCCCGGCCCATGGCGTGTTCGAGGTCGGCTTCATCACCTATTCGCCGGGCCTGCAGCGCACGCGCGCCGCGACCGAGGCCATCTATCTATGCGGCGCCTACGGCTTCGAGCTCGGCTACCGCCGCTTCGAGTGGAAGTGCAACAATCGCAACGAGCCGTCCAAGCGCGCGGCGCAGCGCTACGGTTTCAAATACGAGGGCCTGTTCCGCCAGCACCAGGTCGTGAAGGGACAGAATCGCGATACCGCCTGGTTCTCGATCCTCGATACGGAGTGGCCTGCCCGCAAGGCGGCGTTCCAGCGCTGGCTTGATCCGGTGAACTTCGATAAAGACGGGCGGCAGAAAACCAGTCTGGCGGCGCTCAACGCCGCCCCATAAGGGAGGCGGAGTTGGCGGGACGACTAAAAGGCAAGATCGCGCTGGTGACGGCGGCGGGGCAGGGGATCGGGCGCGGCATCGTCCAGGCGTTCATTGCCGAAGGCGCCAAGGTGATCGCGACCGACCTCGACGTAAAAAAGCTCAAGGGCCTGAAGAAGGCAACGGTCGCCAAGCTCGACGTGCGCTCGACCGCCGACGTGCAGGCGCTCGTCAAGGAGATGAGCAAGAAGGTCGGCGTGATCGACGTGCTGGTGAACTGCGCCGGCTATGTGCATCACGGCACGGTGCTCGACGCCACCGACGACGAATGGGAGTTTGCCTTCGACCTCAATGTCCGCTCGATGGACCGCACCATCAAGGCAACGCTGCCCGCGATGGTGAAGAAGGGCAAGGGCGTCATCGTCAACATCGCGTCCGGCGCCTCGTCGGTGCGCGGCATTCCATTCCGCTATGTGTATGGGACCACGAAGGCCGCGGTGATCGGGCTCACCAAGTCGGTCGCCGCAGACTACATCCGCAAGGGCATCCGGGCGAACGCGATCTGCCCGGGCACGATCGAGTCGCCTTCGCTTGATGATCGCATCGCGACGCTCGCCAATCGCACAGCTTCATCCGAGAAGGCGGTGCGCCAGCAATTCATCGATCGCCAGCCGATGGGGCGCCTCGGCACTGCGGCGGAGATCGCGGCCTTGGCGGTGTATCTGGCGTCGGATGAGTCGAGCTACACCACTGGGCAGATCCATCTCGCCGATGGCGGGTTTGCGCTGTAGGACGCCACATTCTCGGCATCATGCGCGGGCATAGCCCGTCGAAGACGGGCGTGAACGCCCTGACGCCCGCGCATCCATCCTGTCGAATGAATTTGGCGATGGATTGTCGGGTCAACCGGGCGTTTACGCCCATCCATAGCCCGCGAAGACGGGCGTAAACGCCCTTCAGGACGGGCGATGCCCGGTAATGACGCAAGAAGAAAGAACGGGAGTTTCTGCATGCACATTCTCATCACCGGCGCGGCTGGCATGGTCGGGCGCAAGCTGACCGAGCAACTCGTCTCTGAGGGCGGACTCAACGGCGAGCCGATCGACAAGTTCACGCTGGTCGATGTCGTGGCGCCGAACGTTCCGGCAGGCTTCACCGGCATGGCCGATGCCTATGCGCTCGACGTGTCACGCGAAGACGCCGGCCGCAAGCTCGTCAATGATCGCCCCGACGTGATCTTCCATCTCGCCGCGGTGGTATCGGGCGAAGCCGAGATGGATTTCGAGAAGGGCTACCGCATCAACCTGGTCGGCATGCACTATCTGCTGGAGGCCATCCGAACCAAGGGCGAGTACCATCCCAAGCTGATATTCACCTCGTCGATCGCGGTGTTCGGCGCGCCGTTCCCCGCTGAGATTTACGATGAGTTCCACCACACGCCGCTGACGTCCTACGGCACGCAAAAGGGCATTTGCGAATTGCTGCTCGCCGACTATACCCGCAAGGGTTATCTCGACGGTGTCGGCATCAGGCTGCCGACGATTTGCGTGCGGCCGGGTACGCCGAACAAGGCGGCGTCCGGATTCTTCTCCAACATCATCCGCGAGCCGCTGGCCGGCCACGAAGCGGTGCTGCCGGTGGAGGAAAGCGTGATGCATTGGCACGCCAGTCCGCGCTCGGCGGCGGGCTTTTTGAAACACGCGGCGGCGCTGACGCGTGAGCAGCTCGGGCCGCGCATCAATCTCACGATGCCGGGGGTGGCCTGCACGGTCGGCGAACAGATCGCGGCGCTGCGCAACGTGGCGGGCGACGCGGTCGTGGCGCGTATCCGCCGCGAGCCCGATCCGGCCATCATCAGGATCGTGTCAGGCTGGCCGACACGCTTCGACGCCAAGCGCGCCCGCGCGCTCGGTTTCAAGGTCGAGGATACGTTCGAGGAGATCATCCGCGTGCATATCCGCGATGAGCTCGGTGGGGAGATCGCGGCCTAGTGCTCCGATTGAAGAAGCTGGCTAAACGAAAAGGTCTCCGGCTTGCGCCGCAGACCTTTGTTTTCAGTCTGGATGGCGGATCAGGCGCGGGCGAGCGCGTCGAAGCTCCTCGCCTTTCCGGCGAGAATCTGCTTCCAGGCTTGCACCGCCAGCATGAATGAGGACACTCCCCAGAACGCGATGTATTCAACGCCGCCGAAATTCCACATCCAGTGAACGCCCTTGGTGGCGAAGGTGCCATAGGCAGCGAAGGCCATCACACCTGCGGACATCAAGCCGACGAACTGGACATGGAGGTTGAACGTGAGGCCGACCGCGCAGATGACCTCGGTGACGATGGCCATCAAGACCCACGGCATCGGCGGCTGGAATCCCATCGCCGCAAAGGCCGTCAACGAGCCCGCGAACCCCATGATCTTGAACAGAGCGTGTGGAATATAGAACAGCCCGCACATCAGCCGCACGACGACGAGCGGATTGGTGAGGTCGAAATCCTGTTTGGTGAAGGTCATGCCCGTTCTCCAGATCGATCTGCGCCATGCGCGTTGCTCGGGACCTGGACACAAAGTGAGCTGATGCCGGATTATTCCCTTGATCCAGCGCAAAACCCAAACGGCTCGGCCGCAAGCGAGGTCTGCAAAATTGCGCGCGCACGGGCGTCGGCCGTGGCTACATCGCCCGCGCGGCATGCCGGATGCCGCGAAAACGGGTTGCGCGCCCGCCGGCAATGACTAAATTGCGGGTGAATCGGAACGTTTCCCCATGAACTACGTCGATGCGGCGTATGCGCCGCTACGCAAGACCGGACAGATCAAGCTTTACGGCCCGGAGGCTTTCGCCGGCATGCGCAAGGCCGGAAAGCTGGTGGCCGAGTGCCTCGACATGCTGGTCGACCATGTGGCGCCCGGCGTCCCGACCGACGAGATCAACCGCCTGGTGTTCGAGTTCGCGATGGATCACGGCGCGCTGCCGGCGACGCTGATGTATCGCGGCTACAACAAATCGACTTGCACGTCGATCAATCACGTCGTCTGCCACGGCATCCCGAATGAGAAGCCGCTGAAAGAGGGCGACATCGTCAATATCGATGTGACGCTGATCCTCGATGGTTGGCACGGCGACTCCAGCCGCATGTACCCGGTCGGCGAAATCCCGCGCAAGGCCGAGCGTCTGATCGAGGTGACCTACGACGCGATGATGCGCGGCATCGCGGCGGTTAAACCTGGCCGTACCACCGGCGACATCGGCCACGCGATCCAGAGCTTCGTCGAGCCGCAGCATATGAGCGTGGTACGCGATTTCTGCGGCCACGGCCTCGGCCGCCTGTTTCACGACGAGCCGAACATCGTGCATATCGGCCGCCCCGGTGAGGGCGTCATGCTCAAGCCCGGCATGCTGTTCACCATCGAGCCGATGATCAATCTCGGGCGTCCGCACGTGAAGGTCCTGTCCGACGGCTGGACGGCGGTAACGCGCGATCGATCGCTCTCGGCGCAATTTGAGCACACGGTCGGCGTGACGCAGGACGGCTGCGAGGTGTTCACCATCTCGCCGTTGGGCCGCCACAAGCCGCCATATCTCTGAGCTCTCGGTAATTCGCTTCGCGCCGCAATTGCAAATTGCGGTATTCCGGTCATGCTGTGGGACCGCCACCCTTGGTCCCCGCATGCCTCCGAAACGCAATTCCGCCACCCAACCCGGTCCCGGCGGTCTCGCCGAAGCCCCGCCGCACTTCCACGGCCATCGGGAGCGTCTGCGCGCCCGGTTCATGGAGGCCGGCTCGGAAGCGCTCGCCGACTACGAGATGCTGGAGCTGGTGCTGTTTCGCGCGCTACCGCGCCGTGACGTGAAGCCGCTGGCCAAGGACCTGCTTGCGCGCTTTGGCTCGTTCGCCGAGGTGATCTCGGCGCCGCGGGCGCGGCTCGCCGAAGTCGACGGCCTCGGCGCGGCCGCGATCACGGAATTCAAGGTGGTGCAGGCGGCCGCGCACCGGCTTGCCAGGGGACAGGTGCAGAAGCGGCCGGTGCTCTCGTCCTGGGCATCGGTGCTGGACTACGTTCGCGCCGCGCAGGCCTTCGCCGAGAAGGAGCAATTCCGCATCCTGTTTCTCGACAAGCGCAATCAGTTGATCGCCGACGAGATCCAGCAGCAGGGCACGGTCGACCACACGCCGGTCTATCCGCGCGAGGTCGTCAAGCGTGCGCTGGAGCTGTCCTCGACCGCGATCATTTTGGTGCACAATCATCCGTCCGGAGATCCGACGCCCTCGCATGCCGATATCGAGATGACCAAGGAAATCGCCAGAGTCGCCAAGATGCTCGGCATCCAGCTCTACGATCACATCATTGTCGGCAAGGACGGGCATGCGAGCATGAAGGGGCTGAGGCTGATTTAGCATCAGGGAGGCAGAAGAAACTCGCACAATGCGCGCGACACCGCGTCAGGCTGGTCGAGCGGCGCCAGGTGAGCGCAGTTCGGGATGACTTCCAGCCGGGAGCCGGGGATCAGTTGATGCGCCCGCTCGGCAACCGCTATGGGAAGGAGCGGATCGCCGGCCCCATGAAGGACGAGCGTTGACACGGCAAGGCTCGGGAGTCGGTCGACATAACTGGTGCGCAGCCCATGCCAGCCGACCTCCCGGCGCTCCCAGGCGCGGAAGGCTGCGGCTGCGCCCGGCTTACGCATGACTTTCGTCACGTGGTCGAGTAGAGCGGGCGTAACTGCAGCGGGCCGATGCGGAACCGCACGCCGAAGCGCCCATCGCGCGGCTCGTCGGCTGCTTGCCAGGACCCGCCATTGCAGCGCGCTCAGTCCAGGCAAATGCACCGCGAACCATGTCGATCGGCCCCCCGGGATCGCGTTACTCAGGCAAGCGCTATTGATCAAGACCATGCGCTCGACGCGTTCCGGCGCATCCAGCGCGAATCCAAGCGCGATGCCGCCACCCATCGAAACCCCGACCAGGCTGGCACGCGTGAGACCCAGCTCCGTCAACAGTGGCGACAGGAATGCCGAATAGTCTGCAAACCCCCACCCCTCGGGCATCGGGTCACTGTCTCCGAAGCCCGGCAGGTCCGGTGCGAACACGCGGCATTCCGCTCCAAGCGTTGCCATCGCAGATCCGAAGCTGACGCCCGCCGCGTCGAAAGCGGAGCCGTGCAGCAGCAACACCGGCGGGCCCGACATGCCTGTTACCAGGCAATGAATGCGTAGGCCGGCGACGTTGAGCCATCGCTCCGTGACGCGCGAATCGGCATCGTGTTCTGATGTGCACTCCGCCCGCATCACGCCTCATCATATCCAATGCGACGGCTCGTGATTTCGTCGCGTTTGTCGTCTCTTACGGTGTCCGGTTTGGCGAAAAGGCCTTGGTGTCTCCGGATGCACGATCAGCGCGATGGCTCGTGAACGCATTTGCGAGATCGTGTTCCAGCACGGCGGCGACCCTGCTTGCGGAATCGCGAAGAAAGAAGTGGCCGCCTGAAAACATCCGAACCACGCAGTCACGCGTCGTCTCATGTTTCCAGGCTCGCAGTGAATCGCAACTCGTGTCTTTATCTGCGAGCCCCCCATAAACAGCGATTGGTATGTGTAATGGAGATCGAGCGGGTGGCGCGTAAGTCTCGCAGGCGCGAAAATCGCTGCGAAGAATCGGCAACATCAACTCGAGAAGTTCGGACGACCCGAACACTTCAGGCGGAGTGGCGCCGAGTTCACGAAGGTGCGCGATGAACTCCGCATCAGGAGCAGCATGCAGGGACGGCGTCGATGGCGGCAAGCGCGGCGCGCGATGCCCCGAGACGACAAGCAACTCTGGTGTTCCTGCGTTATATGTTGCGAGCCTATGACAGGTTTCGAACGCGACCAAGCTGCCCATACTGTGTCCGAACAGGACATAGGGCGTCCTCTCTGCTGCGATTGCATTCGCGACCGAGTCGGCAAGTTTCTCGACACAGTCGACCAGAGATTCACCGATCCGGCTTCCGTGCCCCGGATACTCAACGCCCCAGATATTAATGTCCGGCGATACAAGCTCGGGCCATGACCGATAAATCCCTGCCGATCCGCCAGCGTATGGCAGGCAATAGAGCCGCTTGCGCGCGTGTGTTCCGCCCTGTCGCAGCGGCAGAAGCGACATCCCGCATCGCTCGCTTCGTCGCGATTTGATTGCTCGCCGACCGAGTGTCTGCTCTGCCATGCTGCGCTACCACCGAAATACGTGCCAACTCGTGTCGAACGCGCGACGCGACCGCCGACAAACTATCACGACAAACCATCACAGAGCTTGTTCACGCTCTTGTGTATGTTTGATCTCGCAGAGATTGTGCGCGCTTTTGTGTATCTTTGATGGCGCAAGAGGGTCAATCGCGTGATGGTGCGCGCGCAGCTGCCGCAACGGACTGCACTGCCAAATATTATATACAAAGATTTTTGTAAAATTTTTTCTCACGCATCGAAGTTTTTTTTCACGCATCGAGGCGTCGCTGAACGCTTTGCAAGAGCAGATGAAAATTCATACTCGCAGCGCTTCCTCCGGCGCGATGCGCGCAGTGACAAAAAAAGAATAGGAACCACTCGCGGCTTGAACGGATTGGAGGGTGCAGAGCGGCTTGGTGCTCTTGCTGATCTTGTCGTTACGGAAAGCCACGGGGCAATCCAGTCGCGCTTCAGTTGCGAGCGTTCTAAGGGAGGATTCTCGACGTGACAGACCAGAACACCTCCGACGACGCAGTCTATCTCGTCGTCGTTAATGACGAAGAACAACATTCGATCTGGCGCGACGATAAGCGCATCCCCGACGGTTGGAGAGCGGTCGGCAAGCGCGGCCCCAAAGCAGATTGCCTGCAATACATTGAAGAGACCTGGACTGACATGAGGCCGCTCAGTCTACGCAAAAGGATGGCCGCAAGTGCGGGCCAATCATGACTTGGCGGCCCGCGTCTCTTGATCGACGCGAAGCTGGTCTCGTCGAACAAGTTCCCGAACCGTTGCCTTAGGTTTTCGTAAGTCACCTGAGTCATGCGCCGCAAATATCTGCGCCGCAAATATCCAGGCGCAATTGTTGACGTGGGGGTGGTTGTTGATGACACATTTGGGACGGCCCAGTGCGACCATCACTGAGGCTTTACGCGGGCATGCGAGGGCGATGCCGGATCGGCCGGCGTTCCGTTTCCTTCCGGCGGCCTCTGCGGGGATCGAACTTACTTTTGCGCAACTCGATTCGGCGGCCACCAAGGTGGCAGGTCTGTTGAGATCCCGGGTACGAGCCGGGGATCGCATTCTCATGTTCTATCCGCCCGGCTTGGACTTCGTAGTCGCTTTCGTCGGTGTTCTCTATGCGGGCGCGATTGCCGTGCCGCTGGTGCCGCCTCGCCGCCGGGGCGCCAGTCAGGTCATAAAATCCCTGATCGAGAATGCCGAGCCCGCGGCCGTTCTCACCTCGTCGCATTTGGAGTCGCGGATCCGTCACATCCTGACCGATCTGAATTGTCCGCTTGCCGCGATCGCGACCGACACGGCCGCCGCGGATGAATCGACGGGCGATGACGCCGCGATGCCACCGCCTGATGCGGCCTGCGTGTTGCAATACACATCCGGTTCAACGGGTACGCCACGCGGTGTGATCGTCACTCACGGCAACGTGGCACGTAATGCGCGGTTGCTTGCAAGCCAGTGCGACCTTGACTGCCAATCGGTCTGGGTGAGCTGGGTCCCTCACTTCCATGACCTTGGCCTGTTTGGCGGCATATGCACACCGCTCTATAGCGGCATCACGTCAGTTCTGATGCCACCTGCCGCATTCGTTACCCGACCGGTCCGTTGGCTCGAAGCCATCGCACAGCATGGCGGCACGACCAGCATAGCGCCAAATTTTGCCTATGACCTCTGCGTCCACGACATCGAAGACGAGGATTGTATCGGCCTCGATCTCAGTCGCTGGACTGTCGCGGGCTGCGGTGCCGAGCCCATCCGCATGGAGACGCTCAACGGCTTCGCGGAACGTTTCTCTCGCTACGGGCTCAAGCGCGAGTCGGTCTGTCCCTTTTATGGTCTCGCCGAGGCCACGCTTCTGGTATCGGGCGGTCCGGTCGGGCTCGGACAAACTTGCCTGAATGTCTCGCTCGCCGAGCTGCGTCAGAACCGATTGGCACAGCCCGAGGCCTCACAAGATTGTTATGCCGTTCCGTCCAGCGGACGACCATCGCCCGAGCATCGCATTCTCATCGTCGACCCGGAAACCAACCGGTGCTGCCCGCCGAATGCGATTGGAGAGATCTGGATTGACGGCTCGACCACCGGTCCCGGTTATTGGAGGAATTCGACCGAGACCGCCCGCGTATTCGGCGCGCGACTTGCAAGCGGCGAAGGTCCGTTCTTGCGAACCGGGGACCTCGGTTTCCTGCGTGATGGCGTCCTTTACGTCACGGGACGTATCAAGGATGTCATGATCATCCGCGGTCAAAACATCTATCCGCAGGATCTCGAAGCAACGGCGCGAGCCGCCGTGCCGAACGCCGGTGAGGCCGCTGCCTTCGCGCTGGCTGATCGCTCGACCGAGCGCGCGGTGCTGATCATCGAGGCACCCAAGCCGATCCCAACCGATCCCTCGCCGCTCCTTGAAGCAGTGCGGATGGCGGTTTCCGCAAGCAATGGAATCGATCTGGAACATGTCGTCCTCACTGATCGCCGTGCCCTTCCCAAGACGTCGAGCGGAAAGATTCAGCGCTCCCGCGCACGGGTGCTGCTGCTCGATGGATCCTTGCCGGTGATCGCCGAATGGCGCGTGGAGGACGAGACTTCGGGCAAGACTCCAGAGCATCTTTCGGATCATCTCGACATCATCGCGATGCTGCTCGATTTGAGGCAGCAGACCGAGGTCGAACAGGTCCGCTCAATCACAGCCTATCTCAGAAATGTCTTTGATCAATTGCTCGGGCTCAAAGCCGACGATCTCGATCAAGGCGAAACACTTATCGCCATGGGCGTGACTTCGCTCGGAATAATGCGGATCAGGACCAGAATCGAGACCGACTTGATGATCCGCCTCGAGCAGGACCTGTTTTGGCAGGACCTCAGCTTTGCGAATCTTGCGATAAGGCTGCGCCGCTCCGTGCTCGCATCACCGTTGTGGACGAATGCGGATGCCGTGGAGCGGCTGGCCGGAGAAATAGCCGGCATGTCTGACGAAGATGTCGCTCGCGAATTGGGTGCGGACGCCGCGTGAACACCGGTACTGGAAGTTTAACCGCGCAGCATTGATGCGGCTGTGCCGAGAGCACTGTCGCCATTCAAGATCAAACGCTCGCGACTGAAGGAGCAGACGAGCGATGGATAGTGCAATTCAAGAATCACCTCCAACGCCCGCCATCCGAGGTAACAAGCTCGAGTTGTTGCGGCGCCGGCTGCGTACGTCGATCGACGGGCTCTCCAGCGAAGCGATACGGCCGGTTACGCGCGCTCAGCCGCTACAGCTGTCATTTGCTCAGGAACGTCTGTGGTTTCTTGATCGGCTAGGGCTGGTTGGGTCCGCTTATAACATCGCGCTGGCGGTTAGGCTGCGGGAGAAGCTGGATACGGACGCGCTCTCGGCGGCGCTCACAGAAATCATACGGCGTCACGAAGCTTTGCGAACGCGGTTCGCGATGAGCGACGGTGCCGGGATTCAGATCATAGATTCGCCGTGGCCGGTGAACCTTGCGCCCGTGACGCTTGATCTCGATCAGGCCAGGGACCGGGCACGAAAGGTGATGGATGAGCCCTTCGACCTTGCCAAAGATCGACTGCTCCGCTGCGAGCTCCTCAGGCTGGCCACCGACGATCATGTTCTCGTGCTGGCGATGCATCATATCGTTTCAGATGGCTGGTCCATGGGTGTGCTGTTTCGTGAGCTCGGCAGTCTCTACGCATCGTTTTGCGCCGGCGACGCCTCGCCGCTCAAGCCCCTGCCATTGCAGTATGCCGACTACGCCGCATGGCACCGTGGATGGGTGTCGGAACGGATGCTGCAGCCGCAATTGGCGTACTGGACCGCGCGGCTTGCGGACGCGCCGGCGGGGCTCGACATGCCGACAGATCGCCCGCGCCCGGCCCGGCAAAGCTTTCGTGGCGCCGTGCATCGGTTTGAAGTCGGGCGGGAGTTGACCGCCGTCTTGAGCGCGCTGGCGCGACAGGAAGGCGCGACGCTGTTCATGGTCTTGCTGGCTGCATTCAAGGTGTTGCTCAAGCGGTGGACCGGCCAGGACGATGTCATCGTCGGCACGCCGATCGCGGGGCGCACGCGTGGCGAGATCGAACACCTGATTGGCTTCTTCGTGAACATGCTTGCTTTGCGCACCGATCTCTCCGGCGATCCGTCCTTCCGGCGCGTCGTGCGCAGGGTCAAGGAGACCGCACTCGGCGCCTATGCGCATCAGGATCTGCCGTTCGAGAAATTGGTGGACGCGCTCCATCCGGTTCGTGATCTGAGCCGCCAGCCGATTTTTCAGGTGGTGTTCGCGCTTCAGGACGTTTCGCTGGAGCAGGTGAGCCTTCATGGTCTCGTGGTCGATCGATTCGGCGATGAGACGGCGTCAGCAAGGTTCGATCTTGAATGCGCGATGACCGAAACCGATGGGAGGCTCGTTGCCACACTCGGCTACGCAACCGATTTGTTCGACGCGGGCACGATCGAACGGATGGCGGGCCA
>JBBWZU010000701.1:0-4221 GCA_039649225.1 Hyphomicrobiales bacterium
GTTTATCAGGACCGCATCGGCGTCGGAACCGCATCCGGCCTCGACATCGCGCAACAGGAATCGCTCGTCGCACAGCAGCGCGCCAGCGTCCCGCCGCTCGACCAGCAAGTGCGGCAGAACACCGCGACGCTCGCGGTGCTGCTTGGCGAGCCGCCGGCGCGGCTGACGGTGCGCGGCGGCAGCCTGTCGTCGATCGCGCCGCAGCGCGTCGCCACTGGGCTGCCGGCGGATCTGCTGCTGCAGCGTCCCGACATTCGCGAAGCGGAGGCGCAATTGTCGGCCGCGAACGCCAATGTGGAAAGCGCGCGTGCCGCGTTGCTGCCCAGCATCCAACTCACCGGGCAGGGCGGCTTTGCCAGCGCCGCGCTGCACACGCTGTTCATCCCGCAATCGGCGATCTATTCGCTCGCCGCCGGCGTGACGCAGCCGGTCTTCGACGGCTTCCGGCTGATCAGTCAGCTCGATTTGCAGAAGGGCAAGCGCGCCGAGCTCTTGCAGCTTTATCGCAAGGCCATCATCTCAGGCTTCGCGGACGTGGAGCGTGCGTTGATCGCCGTGCGCGACCTCGCCGAGCAGGAGCGCTTGCAATCGGATGCGGTCACGACGGCCCGGCGTGCCTATGAGCTGTCCGAGCAGCAGTTGCGCGCCGGCACGATCGACATCACCACGGTGCTGAACACCCAGCGCACGCTGTTCCAGGCGCAGGACCAGCTTGTTGTCGTCAGGCTGACGCGCATGCAGGCAATCGTGAGCCTGTTCCAGGCGCTCGGCGGCGGCTGGGTACTGCCGGAAGACCTTGCGGACAATCGCGCGCATGGGCGGCGCGCGATGCGTCAAAGACAGAACTGAAAGGCCGATAATGTCGCTTCGCCGTATCCTGCCCATCACGATCTGCATCGCGATCGTCGTCGCGATCGGAGCGTATATCTTTCTCGGCAAACAGGAGCAGGAGCAGAAGCAGCGCCGCGCCCGCGCCCTGCAGGACCAGCCCGCGCCGGTGCTGGTTGCGCGCGCCACGACCACCGATGTGCCGGTCTATCTCGATGCCGTCGGCAACACCAAGGCGCTCAACACCGCGACCGTGACGCCGCAGGTGACCGGCCAGATCGTCAAGGTGGCATTCCGCGAGGGGCAGGACGTCAAGCGCGGTGACACGCTCGCCGAGATCGATCCGCGCACCTATCAGGCGCAATACGATCAGGCGGTGGCGAAGAAAGCGCAGGACGAGGCAACGCTCGCCAATGCGCGCATCGATCTTGATCGCTACACCAAGCTCGCCGCGTCCAATTCCGGATCGAAGCAGCAGGCCGATACCCAGAAGGCGCTGGTCGCGCAGCTCGAAGCGCAGGTGCAGGGCGACCAGGGCGCGATCGACAACGCCAAGACCATGCTGAGCTACACCAAGATCATCGCGCCGTTCGACGGCCGCACTGGCATTCGCCTGATCGACGAGGGCAACCTGGTGCAGCCGAGCACCTCGAACGGCATCGTCGTGATCACGCAGATCCAGCCGATCTCGGTGCTGTTCAATCTGCCGCAGCAGCAATATCCGCAGGTGAGCAAGGCCTTCACCACCGGCCCGCTGCCGGTCGACGCGCTCGCCGCCGACGGCAGCACCAAGCTCGACAACGGCACGCTGCAGGTGATCGACAACCAGATGGATCAGACCACCGGCACGATCCGCATGAAGGCCGAGTTTCCCAACCGGCAATTGCAGCTCTGGCCCGGACAGTTCGTCAACATCCGCATGCTGGTCGATACGCTCAAGCAGGTCATCACGGTGCCGACCGCGGCGGTGCAGCGCGGGCCGAACGGCACGTTCGTGTACGTGATCGACGCTGACAGCAAGGCGCAGGTGCGTCCGATCAAGGTCGCGATGCTGGATGACGCCCGCGCGGTGATCTCCGACGGGCTAAAGAGCGACGAGCGCGTGGTCACCACCGGTTTCACGCGCCTGTCCAACGGCACCAAGGTCAACGTGCAGGAGAGCGGGGGGCAGCCGCAGCCGGCGGTCACGTCCGACGTTGCGCCTGCCAGCCCGGCCGAGGAGACGCCCCGCGAAGGACGCCGCAAGCGCGAGGGTGCCGCCAAGAGTGACGTGAAAGGCGGTGACGTGAAAGGCGGCGACGGCAAAGAAGGGCGCCGGCGCAAGTCCGAGAACGCCGAGACCGCGCCGAACCCGCCGAGCGCCAGGCAATGAACGTCTCGGCCCCCTTCATCACGCGGCCGATCGCGACCTCGCTGCTCGGCGTCGCCGTGATGGTGGGCGGGCTGCTCGGCTATCTGTGGCTGCCGGTGTCGGCGCTGCCGCAGGTCGATTTTCCCTCCATTCAAGTCACCACGCAGCTTCCAGGCGCCTCGCCCGACACCATGGTGGCGCTGGTGACAGCGCCGCTGGAGCGCCAGTTCGGCCAGATCCCCTCGCTCGCCACCATGACGTCGTCGAGTTCCTACGGCATCAGCCAGGTCACGCTGCAGTTCGACCTCAACCGCGACATCGACGCGGCCTCGCAGGACGTGCAGGCCGCGATCAACGCGGCTGCGTCCGCGCTGCCGCGCAATTTGCCCTATCCGCCGGTCTATTCGAAGGTGAATCCGGCGGACACGCCGATCGTGACGCTCGCGCTGCATTCCGACACGGTCGCGTTGCGAAACCTGAGCGATCTTGCCGACACGCTGCTGGCGCAGCGCCTCTCCGAAATCAGCGGCGTCGGCAATGTGGCGACGCAAGGCGGCATCAAGCCGGCGGTGCGAATTCAGGTCGACCTGGCGCGGCTTGCCGCCTATGGCATGGCGCTGGAGGACATCCGTCAGGCGATCGTGAACGCCAATGTGGCGGGACCGAAGGGCGCGTTCGACGGCGCATTCCAGTCCTACACGATCGCCGCGAACGACCAGCTCGCGGCCGCCGAGGCCTACCGCACGCTGGTGATCGCCTATCGCAACAGCGCGCCGATCATGCTGCGCGATGTCGCCGACATCGTCGACGGGCTGGAGAACGCCAAGGTCTCGGGCTGGCACAATGGCGTGCAGGCCGTGATCATCGATATCCGCCGCCAGCCCGGCGCGAACGTCGTGCAGACGGTCAAGAACATCCAGGCCGAATTGCCGCGCCTGCGCCGCATCCTCCCGGTCGGCGCGCAGCTGACCGTGGTGCATGACCGCACCGATACGATCCGCGCCTCGATTCACGATGTGCAGTTCACGCTGGTGCTCGCGGTCGGCCTCGTGGTGCTGGTGGTGTTCATCTTCCTGCGCACCATAAGGGCGACCATCATCGCGGGCGTCGCGCTGCCGCTCTCGCTGATCGCGACCTTCCTGGTGATGTGGTACGCGGGCTTCTCGCTCGACAATTTGTCGCTGATGGCGCTGACCATCGGCACCGGCTTCGTGGTCGACGACGCGATCGTGATGATCGAGAACATCGTGCGCCACATGGAGGAGGGGGAGCGGCCCTTCGATGCCGCGATGCGCGGCGCGCGCGAGATCGGCTTCACCATCATATCGCTCACCGTCTCGCTGATCGCGGTGTTCATCCCGCTCTTGTTCATGACCGGCTTGGTCGGCCGCATGTTCCGCGAATTCGCCCTGACGCTGACCATCGCGGTCATCGTCTCGGCGATCGTGTCGCTGACGCTGACGCCGATGATGTGCGCGACGCTGCTGCGCCACACGACCCAGGGCGCGGAAAACCGCATCTCGCGCTGGTTCAATGATGCGGTCGAGGCGAGCATCCGGGGTTACGGCAGCAGCCTTCAATGGGTGCTGCGCCACCAGGTGCTGACGCTGCTCGTCACCCTGATTACGTTCGCCGCAACCGTCTGGCTTTACGTCGCGATGCCCAAGGGCTTCCTGCCGCTACAGGACACCGGCCTCATCACGGCGGTGACCGAAGCCGGCACTGAAGTCTCGTTCACCGAGATGCAGCGGCTGCAGAAACTGGCCGCCGACAAGATCCGCCAGGATCCCGACGTGACCGGCGTCGTCTCCGTGGTCGGCGTCAGCCCGGTCAATGCGACGCCGAACGCCGGACGGCTTACCATTACGCTTTCGCCGCGCGGCGACCGCAAGGCGGGCGTCACCGAAATCATCGCGCGGCTCAAGCGCGATGTCGCGGAAATCCCCGGCATGACGGTGTACTTCCAGCCGGTGCAGGATATCCAGATTTCGACCCGCTCGAGCCGCGCGCAATATCAATACACGCTGGTCGGCACGGATTCG
>JBBWZU010000704.1:0-2584 GCA_039649225.1 Hyphomicrobiales bacterium
TGCTCACCGAAATCTTCCGCGCCAGCATCGAGGAGCTGGCGGCGGAGGATTACAGCGAAGCGGCGCGGCAGGCCTGGGCCTCGGCTGCGGATGACGAGGAGGCCTTCGCCAAGCGCCTGTCGGATCAGCTCACTTTGATCGCCACCATGAACGGCTCGCCGGTCGGCTTTGCCTCGCTCGCCAACAACGAGACGATCGATCTCCTCTACGTGATGCCGGCCATCGCCGGGCAGGGCGCCGGCACCATGCTGGTCGGCGCACTCGAGAAGCTGGCGGCCGCACGCGGCGCAACCCGCCTGAAGGCCGATGTCAGCGATACCGCGCAGGATTTCTTCACCCGCCATGGCTTTGAGGCGCAGCAGCGCAACACCGTCCGGCGCGGCGGCGAGTGGCTGACCAACACCACGATGGAAAAGAAGCTCGGCAAGGAGAAGGTGTGATGGAGCGTCCTGATACGCCGTTCCCGCGTCACTGGCTCTATTACGTCATCCTCAAGATCGCGCTGATCGCCGCGGCCGTCGCCGTCGCGCTGAAGTATTTCGGGTTCTGGTGAGGCCGCCATGAGCCGCGAACGCCTTTATCTCTTCGACACCACGCTGCGCGACGGCGCGCAGATGAACGGCGTCGACTTCACGCTGCAGGACAAGCTCGTGATCGCGAGGCTGCTCGACGATCTCGGCGTCGATTATGTCGAGGGCGGCTATCCGGGCGCCAATCCGACCGACACGGAGTTTTTCGCCAAGGATTATGGCCTTCGCACCACGTTCACGGCCTTCGGCATGACGCGGCGGCCGGGCCGCTCGACCTCGAACGATCCCGGGCTGGCGACATTGCTCGACGCCAAAGCCGACGCGATCTGCTTTGTTGCAAAATCGTGGGACTATCACGTGCGCGTCGCGCTCGAGACCACCAACGAGGAGAACCTCGCATCGATCCGCGACAGCGTGCAGGCGGCGAGGCAAAAAGGCCGCGAGGCGCTGGTCGACTGCGAGCATTTCTTCGATGGTCATAAAGCCAATCCCGAATACGCGCTCGCCTGCGCCAAGACTGCCTATGAGGCGGGCGCGCGCTGGGTCGTGCTCTGCGACACCAATGGCGGCACGCTGCCGAACGAAGTCGAAGAGATCGTCGGCGAGGTGGTGCGGCACATTCCCGGCGCCCACGTCGGCATCCACGCCCACAATGACACCGAGCAAGCGGTCGCGAATTCCCTGGCGGCTGTGCGCGCGGGCGCGCGCCAGATCCAGGGCACGCTCAATGGTCTCGGCGAGCGCTGCGGCAATGCAAATCTGGTGTCGATCATCCCGACGCTGAAACTCAAAGCCGAATTCGCCGACAGATTCGAGATCGCGATTTCGGACGACAAGCTTAAGACGCTCGCGCACGCCTCCCATACGCTCGACGAGATGCTCAATCGCGCGCCGAACCGCCACGCGCCCTATGTGGGCGAGAGCGCCTTCGCCACCAAGGCCGGCATTCATGCCTCCGCGATCCTGAAGGAACCCGAGACCTACGAGCACGTGCGCCCCGAAATCGTCGGCAACCGGCGCAAGGTGCTGGTGTCGGACCAGGCCGGAAAATCCAACGTGCTGGCCGAGCTGGCGCGCGTCGGCCTTAGCGTCGACAAGAATGACCCGCGTGTCGGGCGCCTGCTCGACGAGGTGAAGGAGCGCGAAGCGATCGGCTTCGCCTATGAGGCGGCCGATGCGTCGTTCGAGCTGCTGGCGCGGCGCATGCTCGGGCGGGTGCCGGATTATTTCACGGTCGAGAAGTTCGACGTCAGCGTCGAGCAGCGCATCAGTGCGATCGGCGAGCGCGTCACGGTCTCGATGGCGGTGGTGAAAGTGAAGGTCGGCGATGAGACGCTGATCTCGGCGGCGGAGGGCAACGGCCCGGTCAATGCGCTCGATGTCGCGCTGCGCAAGGATCTCGGCAAGTACCAGATGTTTATCGAGGGGCTGGAACTCATCGATTATCGCGTGCGGATCCTCAATGGCGGCTCGGAGGCGGTGACCCGCGTGCTGATCGAAAGCCAGGACGAGACCGGCGAGCACTGGAGCACCGTCGGTGTTTCCCCCAACATCATCGATGCATCGTTCCAGGCGCTGATGGATTCGATCATCTACAAGCTGGTGAAATCCGGCGCGCCGGCGTGATCTCTTCCCTCTCTTCGCACTTGCGGAGAGAGAGTGGCGAGCGAATGCGAGCCGGGTGAGGGCGGCCAGAAGGGAGTAGGAATGATCGATCATGTCTCCGTCGCGGTGAGCGATCTGTCGCGATCGATGCGCTTCTATGAAGCGGTGCTCGGCGCGATCGGCTATGCGGCGCTCGACATTCGCGGCGCGACGGTCGGCTTTGGGAAAAAGTATTCCGAGTTCTGGCTGAATGCGCGGCCCGACATGGCTCCGCTGCCGGAACATCCCGGCGCTCATGTCTGCCTGCGGGTGCGCGCCACCGAGCTGGTCGATGCCTTCCACGCCGCGGCGCTCGCGAACGGCGGCACGTCGGATGGCGCGCCCGGCCTGCGCCCGCATGACGGGCCGGGCGGCTACTACGCGGCCTTCATCCGCGATCCCGACGGCAA
>JBBWZU010000729.1:0-11221 GCA_039649225.1 Hyphomicrobiales bacterium
AGGATGATCTTGGAGATCGATTCCACGCTGGCGATCGATCCGGCGATGACGAAGTTGCCGGTGATCACCAGCGTGATGATAAACGTGTCGATGGTACCGACGATCCTCCAGCTGATCGCCTTGGTGATCGATTGCACATGGGAGTCACTCACGCGTATGAACATTTGACCTCGCGGTTGAGACAGACACGTTGCCGAGCTTGCTTAGACTTCGTGGATCAAGCCGAGCGCGCTCAGGCGCGCGATGATCGCTTCGGATGCCGCATCCGCCGTCATCGCGGATGTGTCCACCGCGATCTCGGGATTGGCCGGGCGCTCATAAGGCGAGTCGACGCCGGTGAAGTTCGTCAGCTCGCCGCGCCTTGCCTTGGCGTAGAGCTGCTTGGGATCGCGCGCCTCGGCGGCTGCGAGCGTCGTGTCGACGAAGATCTCGATGAACTCGCCCGGCTCGAACAGATCGCGCGCCATGCGCCGCTCGCTTTCAAACGGCGAGATGAACGACGCCATCACGATCAGGCCCGCATCCACCATCAGCTTGGCGACCTCCGCGGCGCGGCGCAGGTTTTCCACGCGGTCGGCATCGGTGAAGCCGAGGTCCTTGTTCAGCCCATGGCGCACGTTGTCGCCGTCGAGCATGGTGGTGTGGCGGCCGGCCGCGTGCAGGCGCTTCTCGACCAAGTTGGCGATGGTCGATTTTCCGGCTCCGGACAGGCCGGTGAACCACAGTACGAACGGCTTCTGGGTCTTGAGCTCGGCGCGTGCACGCTTGGTGACATCGACGGAATGCCAGTGGATATTGCGCGAGCGGCGCAGCGGGAAACGCGTGAGGCCGGCGCCAACCGTTGCATTGGTCATCCGATCGATCAGGATGAACCCTCCGGTCTCGGCGTTCGCCGCATAGGCGTCGACCGGGATAGCCTGGTCGAATTTGAGGTTGCAGATACCGATCGCGTTCAGCTCGAGCGTCTTGGCGGCAACTTGCTCGAGCGTATTGACGTTCACGCTGTGCTTGAGAGCGGTGATGGTCGCGACCACCTGCTTGGCGCCGATCTTGAGCCAATAAGGCCGCCCCGGCAGCATCGGTTCGTCCGCCATCCAGACGATCGTCGCCTCGATCTGGTCGGCGACGCCGGGCAGGGCACTGCCCGCGCAGAACACATCGCCGCGGCTGGCATCGATCTCGTCCTCGAGCGTCAGCGTGACGGACTGGCCGGCGACCGCCTCGTTCTGATCGCCGTCGTGCGTCACGATGCGCGCGATACGGCTCTGGCGTTTTCCAGGCAGCACGAACACCGGATCGCCGCGGCGCAGCGCACCGCTCGCAATGGTGCCGCAGAAGCCGCGGAATGACGCGTTGGGACGGTTGACCCATTGCACGCACATGCGGAACGGCAGGGTAGCGCGATCGATATCGACATCGACGGTGTCGAGATGCTCGATCAGCGTCGCGCCTTCGTACCAGGGCATGTGCGCCGACGCGAACGCCACATTGTCGCCGTCGCGCGCCGCGATCGGAATCGCGACGAAATTCGCCAACCCGATTCCGTCCGCGAACGCGCGGTAGTCGGCCACGATGGCGTCGAAGGTGGCTTTCGAATAGCCGACGAGGTCCATCTTGTTGATCGCCAGCACGATGTGGCGGATACCGATCAGCGATGCCAGATAGCTGTGCCGCCGCGTCTGCGTCTGCACGCCATGGCAGGCATCGATCAGAATGACCGCCGCATCCGCCGTGGAGGCGCCGGTGATCATGTTGCGGGTGTATTGCTCATGGCCCGGCGTGTCGGCGACGATGAACTTGCGCCGCTCGGTCGCGAAATAGCGGTACGCGACGTCGATCGTGATACCTTGCTCGCGCTCGGCGGCGAGGCCGTCGACCAAAAGGGCAAAATCCAGCCTGGCGCCGTTGGTGCCGTGCCGTTTGGAATCCGATTTCAACGCCGCGAGCTGATCGTCGCAGATCATTTTGGAGTCGTAGAGCAGGCGGCCGATCAGGGTGCTCTTGCCGTCGTCGACGCTGCCGCAGGTGATGAAGCGCAGCAGGCTCTTGCGTTCGAGCGCCGCCAGATAGTCCTCCAGCGTGCGCACGTGCGGCTGCGCGAAGGTCTGCATTTCGAGCGGGCGCATCAGAAATACCCCTCTTGCTTTTTCTTTTCCATCGAGGCGGTCGCGTCGCGATCGATCACGCGGCCCTGGCGCTCCGACATCGTGGTGGCGAGCATCTCCTCGATGACGGCTTCGATCGTGTCGGCCTCGCTCTCGATCGCGCCGGTGAGCGGATAGCAGCCGAGCGTGCGGAAGCGGACCTTCTTGATTTGCCCGGAATCGCCGGCACGTATCGGCACGCGATCATCGTCGAGCATCATCAGCATGCCGTCGCGCTCGATTACGGGGCGCCGGGCGGCGAAATAGAGCGGAACGACCGGGATGCCTTCCTGGTAGATGTATTGCCAGACGTCGAGCTCGGTCCAATTCGACAACGGAAACACGCGGATGCTCTCGCCCTGGTGCTTGCGCGCGTTATAAAGGTGCCACAGCTCCGGACGCTGCTGCTTTGGGTCCCAACGGTGCTCGGTCGAGCGGAACGAGAAGATCCGTTCCTTGGCGCGGCTCTTTTCCTCATCGCGGCGCGCGCCGCCGAAGGCGGCATCGAACTTCCACTTGTCCAGTGCCTGCTTGAGGCCCTGCGTCTTCATTACGTCGGTATGGATCGCCGATCCGTGGACGAACGGATTGATGCCGGCCGCAAGCCCCTCTGGATTGATGTGGATCAGCAGCTCGAGGCCGAGCTCGCGCGCGGTCTTGTCGCGGAACGCGATCATCTCCTTGAACTTCCACGTCGTGTCGACGTGAAGCAGCGGGAAGGGCGGCTTGGCCGGATAGAACGCCTTGATCGCCAGGTGCAGCATGACGGCGCTGTCCTTGCCGATCGAATAGAGCATCACCGGATTGTCGCATTCGGCGACGACCTCACGGATGATGTGGATGCTTTCGGCTTCGAGCCGCTGCAGGTGACTGAGACGCATTACGCCCTCTTACAAATACGCACGACGACTGATTTTGAGCTGGTGCGGCCGTCGGAATCGTTGGCGGCCGCGTGACTGATCCCCTCCGAAACACAATGCACAATTATAAGTAGTTTGTGTATTAGTATTCTATCTTATGTACGCAAACGCGGTCGAAGGACTGCGAATGAGTCGAAGCAAATTGTTCGGGCGTTGCAGCGGCTTGTTCACGAAGTGGCGCGCGCCGCGCCGCTTCGTTTGGTGCAGCAGTGCTTGGCGCTATGCCGCCTTGCTTGCGGCCGCCCGCGACGCCACGCGGCGATCGGGGCCTTTGTAGTTCGGATCGTCGCCCTGCCGGCGGTCGAGCGCGGCGCTGCGCAGCGCCGCGAAGAACTTCTTCACTTCCTCGGTCAGATTCTGCGCCTGCGCCGTGACATTGTCGGATGCCGTGCGCACGGCGACGGCCGAGCGATTGGTCTCGCCGATCGCGCCATTCACCGAGGAGATGTTGGACGACAAAGTCTGCGTCCCCTGCGAGGCCATCTGGACGTTCTGCGAGATTTCGCGCGTGGCGGCGCCTTGTTCCTCGACCGCGCCGGCGATGGCGGTGGTCACCTCGTCGATTTCCCGCATCGCGACCGCGACTTCGCGCACCGCATCGACCGCGCTCTTGGTCGATGACTGGATGCCGCTGACCTGCTGGGCGATCTCTTCGGTCGCCTTCGCGGTCTGGGCCGCGAGATTTTTCACTTCCGAGGCCACGACCGCAAAGCCGCGCCCGGCTTCGCCGGCGCGCGCCGCCTCGATGGTGGCGTTGAGCGCGAGCAGATTGGTTTGCGCCGCAATCGCCTGAATGAGGCCGACAACATCGCCGATGCGCTGACCGGCGGCGGCGAGGTTCTCGATCTCCGATGCCGAGCGTTCAGTGGTCGATCCGGCTTGGCGCACGACGCGGGTTGCCTGTTCCACCCGGCGGCCGATCTCCTGGATCGAGATCGCCAGTTCCTCGGTCGCCGCCGCCACGGTCTGCACGTTGGTTGCGGTCTCTTCCGAGGCCGCCGCAGCCGAAACCGCCTGCGTGGTGGCGTCGCCGGCAACGCCGGTCAGCGCATGCGCGGTGTCATGCATGATCGCCGCGTTCTCGCCGACCGAACCGAGCAGCTGGTCGGAGGTGGCACGGAAGCTTGCTACCGCCTCCTCCATGTGACGCGTCTGTTCGTCACGCTGCCGGGCGGCCACCTTGACGGCTTCGGCAAGCCGCTGCTGCTCGGCCACATTGTCGCGGAATGTCTGCGCCGAGCGGGCGGCATCGCCGATCTCGTCGCCGCGCGCGGCGTAGGGGATTTCGGCAACCTCGTTGCCTTTGGCGAGCTCGAGCAGCACATCGCCGATGCGGCGGATCGGACGCGCGACGTTCAGCATCGAGAACACGGCGGCGCCGATCAGCACCAGGATCACCATGAGGCCCACCGCAAGGCCGATCTGGCCGGCCCGGCTCATTGCTTCGGTGAGCTCGTCCTGGCGCACCTGGACCGAGTCGCCGTTGATCTTCCCGCCCTTGCCGACTTCCGTGTCGATGGTCCTGGCGATCGGCCCGAGACGCTCGGAGACGAGCTTGGCGCGCTGATCGTCGGATTTGATCACCTCTTCGGTCAGCGCCTTGAAGGCGCCGGCCGCCGCGACAAGTCCCTCGATGCCGCCGGCGATCGCTTTGGCTTCGGGCAGCTTCTGCGCACGCTTGAGAATCTCGGCGGCATGACCGGCGCTGGACAAAGCGAGGTCCTTTTGCGCCGCTTCGGCGGTCGCCGCATAGCGCCAGCTGGCCGCGCGCGCGAGATTGAACGCGGCGCTGGCTTCAAACAGATGCGTTTCGATCTCGCGGCGATTCGGAAGCGCCGCCAGGGCGGACGACGCCGACAGGCCTTCCAGGCCCTTGGTCCAAGCCTGTGTGGTCTGGCCGCGTTTGGCCAGTTGCTCCAACCGCGCGGTCTGGACCGCGACCAGGTCGTTGCCGCCCGCAAGGTAGCGTTCGGCTGCGGTCTTGGCGTCCGAATAGATCGTCTTCAATTGGGCCCGAAGAACGCGCTCATGCAAGCTGCCGAGCTGCTTGATCGCTTCCGCCGTGCTCGACTGCATTTCGGCAGCGCTCTGGCGAAGCTGCTCGGTCGAGCTGGCGCGTTCGATCTCTGCTGTGGCGCGGTAGGCACGCTGGGTCGCGATCGACACCTCCTGCGTGATGCCCTTGTAGATGTAGTTCAAGGACGTGTAGAGGGCGTACTTTTCGATCAGCGCATTGCCGACCTGTTGATTGATCAGCATGCCGCCGACCAGCAGCACGCCCAGACCCGCCGCAATGCCGAGCTTGGTGCCGATCCGGAAATTGAATTTGCGCATGGCGGGTTCCCAGTAGAAATGTGTACGGCTGCTACTAGGAGACGCAACGGTAAATAGGTTGTAAAACTTTAGCCGATACAAAAACACGTACGGAATTGCACTGATGTTCCAACTATAGTTTCTGCCTGAATATGTATTATTTTTCCGCATTACAGTATTATTCTGTATATTGAAGGGTAGGGCCATACAGGTCCGCGGCGCGAAAGTTCCGCCGCGCTTCATGCCGACGTGGCCCGGCGCGGTTGCATCCCGAATGCGCCAAGCCGTGTGCGGCGCCCGCCTGCCACCCTTGATTTCCTCCGATTGTGTTGGCACGACACCGGGACACGAGGCGCCCGCGGCTGCGAGTCCCTGGCCGGCGCAACGCTTCAAGCCGACCGACCCGGAAAGCCCCCCATGGCGACCAAGCCGCGCTACTACATCACGACTGCGATTGCCTATCCGAACGGCGTTCCGCACATCGGGCACGCCTATGAGGTGATCGCGACCGATGCGATCGCGCGTTTCATGCGGCTCGACGGCTACGACGTATTCTTTCTCACCGGCACCGATGAGCACGGCATCAAGATGGTGCAGACGGCCGCCAAGGACGGCGTCGCGCCGAGGGAACTGGTCGAACGGAACGTCCCACGCTTCCAGGCGATGGACGACCTGCTGAACTGCTCCTACGACGCGTTCATCCGCACCACGGAGCCGCGGCATCACAAGTCCTCGCAGGCGATCTGGGAGGCGATGCAGCGCAATGGCGACATCTACCTGTCGAAATATGCCGGTTGGTACTCGGTGCGCGACGAGGCCTATTACGACGAGAGCGAGACGCGCCTCGACCAGAACGACACGCGCCTTGGGCCGCAAGGCACGCCGGTCGAGTGGGTGGAGGAAGAGTCTTACTTCTTCAAGCTTTCGGCCTACCAGGAGCGGCTGCTGCAGCTTTATGCCGACGTGCCGGACTTCGTGCTGCCGAAGGAGCGGCTGAACGAGGTCGCGAGCTTTGTGCGGGGAGGGCTGAACGACCTTTCCGTCTCGCGCACGACGTTCGACTGGGGCGTGAAGGTGCCGGGCGATCCCAAGCACGTCATGTATGTCTGGGTCGACGCGCTCACCAACTACATCACCGCGGTGGATTATCCCGACGTCGGGAGCGAGGCGTTCCGGCGCTATTGGCCCGCCGACCTGCATGTGATCGGCAAGGACATCGTGCGCTTCCACGCGGTCTACTGGCCGGCGTTCCTGATGTCGGCCGGCATCGAGGTCCCCAGGCGGATTTTCTCCCACGGCTTCCTGTTCAACCGCGGGGAAAAGATGTCGAAGTCGGTCGGCAACGTGGTCGACCCGTTCGCGCTGGCCGAGGCCTACGGCGTGGATCCGCTGCGCTTCTTCCTGCTGCGCGAAGTCCCGTTCGGACAGGACGGCAACTACAGCCACGAGGCGATCGTCAACCGCATCAACGCGGACCTGTCGAACGATCTCGGCAACCTGGCGCAGCGCTCGCTGACCATGATCGGCAAGGGCTTCGGCAATGTGATGCCGCAGCCGGGCGTCTTCAGCGACAATGATCAGGCGATGCTGGCTGCCGCCGATGTGATGATCGGCAAGGCGCGTGAGGCCATGAAGACGCAAGCGCTGCATCAGGTGCTCAATGCCGTCTGGGCCGTGGTGGCGGATGCCAACCGCTACTTTGCCGGGGAGGCGCCTTGGGCACTTGCCAAGACCGATCCGGCGCGCCAGGGCACGGTGTTGTATGTGACGGCGGAGGTGATCCGGCAGGTCGCGATCTTGGCTTTGCCTTTCATGCCAACATCCGCCGCGAAGTTTCTGGATTTGCTGAATATTCCGGCTACGGAGCGGGACTTTGCGGCGCTCGGCGGGAAGCATCGGCTGGCGCCCGGCACGACGCTCGGCGCGATCAAGCCGGTGTTCCCGCGCTATGTCGAACCGGACGCCGGCAAGCCGGGTTGATGACCATGCTCGTCGACAGCCACTGCCATCTCGATTTTCCGGATTTTGCGCCCGAACTGGACGCCGTGGTGGCGCGCGCGCAAGCGGCGGGCGTCGGCCACATGGTGACGATCTGCACGCGCGTGCGGCGCCACGCCCAGGTGCTTGCCGTTGCAGAGCGTTTCCCGAACATCACATGCTCGGTCGGCACGCATCCGCATCACGCGCACGAAGAGCTCGACATCACGGCCGAGGACCTGATCGCGCGCACGAGCCATCCCAAGGTCGTCGCGCTGGGCGAAGTCGGGCTCGACTATCACTACGACAACTCGCCGCGCGATGCGCAAAGCCAAGGCTTTCGCGCCCACGTCGCGGCCGCGCGCGCCACGCAGTTGCCGCTGGTGATCCACACCCGCGAGGCAGACGCCGATTGCGCGCGCATCCTGGAGGACGAAATGGGGAAGGGGGCCTTCCCGGCCGTTCTCCATTGCTATACCGGCGGGCCTGAGCTGGCGCGCCGCGCCGTCGCGCTCGGCTGCTATATCGGCTTCACCGGCATCGTGACGTTCAAGAATTCGACGGCGCTGCGCGCCATCGCCGAAGAACTTCCGGCGGACCGCTTTCTGGTCGAGACCGATGCCCCGTATCTGGCGCCGCTGCCGTATCGCGGCAAGCGCAACGAGCCGTCTTATGTGGTCGAGGTCGCCAAGATGCTGGCCGAGGTGCGTGGCGTTTCGTTCGAGGACATCGCCCGCCAGACCACGGACAATTTCTTCAAATTGTTCTCAAAAGTCCCGCGCGCCGCGGCAGTTGCCGCATGAACCTGACGTTCACGATCCTCGGCTGCGGGTCGTCCGGCGGCGTTCCGCGTCCCGGCACCGGCTGGGGCGCGTGCGATCCCGCCAATCCCAAGAACCGCCGCCGCCGCTGTTCGCTGCTGGTCGAGCGCGAGGGTCCAGGCGGCGTGACGCGCGTCCTCGTCGACACCGGGCCTGACCTGCGCGAACAACTGCTCGACGCGAATGTCGACTGGCTCGACGGCGTGCTCTACACCCATGAGCATGCCGACCACACGCACGGCATCGACGATCTGCGCGGGATATTCCTGCGCGGCCGCCGGCGCGTCGATGTCTACTGCGACGATGCCACATCGCGCATGCTGATGACCCGGTTCAGCTACTGCTTCGTGCAGCCGGCCGGCAGCGACTATCCGCCGATCCTCAACATGCACGGCCTGGCGCCAGGCCGGCCGTTAACGATTGACGGGAAGGGCGGTCCGATCACGGCGCGGCCGTTCACCCAGGACCATGGCGACATCCAGTCGCTCGGCTTCCGTTTCGGCGCCGTGGCGTATTCCAGCGACCTGCACGACATGCCGGATGCCAGTGCGGACGCCCTCGCCGGTCTCGACCTGTGGATCGTCGATGCGCTGCGCTACCATCCGCATCCGGCCCATTTCAGCGTCGCCGATGCGCTGGCCTGGATCGAGCGGCTCAAGCCCGCGCGCGCCGTGCTGACCAACATGCACACGGATCTGGACTACGAGGCCTTGCGCGCCACGCTGCCGCCCCATGTGCAGCTGGCCTATGACGGAATGCGGCTGGAAGCGCCATAATAAGCTAAAATTTGAACGATTTCATATGCTTACGGCAACAGTCCGCTTACCGCATTATATTCCATAATATGTCTTATGCGAATCGCTGGTCAATTTGCCCACGGCACGGAACCCAGCTCGGCAGCGTGCATTTCCCTCCCAGCGCCCTGCATGGGCCCTCCTTCCACTCCGACATCCGAGGCAGCCATCGTGAGCAAAGTCACCGCCATCAAAGGCGCCAGAACTCCGTCCAATCTGGATACGCCAACCGACCTCGATCCCAAGGCGATCGCGGAGATTTCCGGCGCACTGAACGGTCTATTGGCCGACGCCTTCGCGCTCTACCTCAAGACCAAGAATTTCCACTGGCACGTCAGCGGGCCGCATTTCCGCGACTACCATCTGATGCTCGATGAGCACGCCGAGGCGATCTTCGCCACGACCGACCAGCTCGCCGAACGCGTCCGCAAGATCGGCGGCACGACGCTGCGCTCGGTCGGCCAGATTTCCGAGCTGCAGTCGATCGCCGACAACAATGAGGACTTCGTCGACCCGGCCGACATGCTGCGCGAGCTGATGGCCGACAACAAGGCGGTCGCAGTGGCCATGCGCAAGGCGCACAAGATCTGCGACGACCACGACGACGTCGCGAGCGCGAGCCTGTTGGAGAACTTCATCGATGCGACCGAGCGGCGCACCTGGTTCCTGTTCGAGGCGGCACGCGACGCCGATCGCAGCGGTCACTGATTGAGCTTGGGGCCGGCGCCGTTAACGAATGCCGTTAACGATCACGCAGGTGAGGGCGCTCGGATCTGAGCCCCCTCCCCGATATGACTTGTTGCGCGGCCCACGCTGCCCCACGGCGCTATACTGATTCAAGCTTGCCCTTCCAGGCGCTGCGCGAGCTCGGCGTACTGCCGGGCGAGCCGCATCATGTGCGAGTGCATCAGCACGTTGGCGATGAAAGCCAGCAAGGCTGCGGCGAGGAAGCCGACCCACAGCCGTTCATCGCCAAGAACGATCCAGCGCCGCGGAATCCAGGACAGTGCGGCCGCCGCGGCATGAAACAGGCCGACCAGTGTGCCGACGAAAGCGCCGCTCTTCAACATGAGCGCACCACGGCGCGTGATTGGGGCTCTGTCTCGCAACGCCTCGCGCAGGCTATAGGCATCCGGAAGCGCCGCGAACGCGCGCGTGCGGACGAAGAACAGATAGAAATACCAGATGGTACAGCCCACCAAGATGAGCCACACCACGGCTGCCATCAGGAAACCGATGACATTCAGCACGATCAACTGTTGGGGGTCGAGCTGTTGCATCCATCGATCCTCCCGCACCGATTCTACTGCAAATCGGGAGGCAGGCGTAGACCCTGTTCGAGGCGGCGCGCGTCGCGGATCGCGACGGCCACTAATCTGAACCTGAGGCCGGCACGTTAACGAACGCCGTTAACGATCGCGCGGGCTGGAAATCGAGGGATACGAGGTTCGCATCCTTGCGCAGGCGGGCGCTTGCCGCCGGCATCCCGATTGTCGAAAAGCCGCTGCTCGGCAATACGCTGGTGGATACGATACAGACGGTCCTCGCCCACTGAATAACGACATCTGTGGGCGGCGGCCGTTGACAATCGCATGGGTGAGGTTGGTCTGATAGCGTGCGATCACCCCTCCCATGGATCGTCAACCTGTGAAACCGTCTTCTGACATTGCGCGTCTGATCGAAATCATGGCGGCGCTGCGCACGCCCGGCTCCGGCTGTCCGTGGGACCTGGAGCAGAATTTCGCGACCATTGCGCCCTACACCATCGAGGAAGCCTATGAGGTCGCGGACGCGATCAGCCGTGGCGATCTCGACGACCTCAAGGACGAGCTCGGCGACCTGCTGCTGCAGGTCGTGTTTCACGCGCGCATGGCGCAGGAGCAAGGCGTGTTCGCATTTCCGGATGTCGTGCAGGCGATCACCGAGAAGCTGATCCGGCGCCATCCGCATGTGTTTGGCGACAGCCGAGGCCTCGACACCGGTGAGGTCAACGTCCAGTGGGACGCGATCAAGGCGCAGGAGAGGGCCGCGAAGGCCGCAAAGGCGGATGCGGGCGGGACCCCTGCCCCCGACGCCGCCTCTCGCCGCGATGGCACGTTGTCCGGCGTCCCGGCCGGGCTGCCGGCGCTGACGCGCGCGCTCAAACTGCAGCAGAAGGCCGGCAAGGTCGGCTTCGACTGGAACGATCCGAAGGCGGTGCTGGCCAAGATCCGCGAAGAGACGCAGGAGATCGAGGCCGAGCTGGAGAGCGG
>JBBWZU010000745.1:0-6108 GCA_039649225.1 Hyphomicrobiales bacterium
CGCGACATCGACGTGAACTACATGGTGCTGGCGGAGAAGAAGGCGTAGCGCGCCGCAATCCGCGATCACAGCCGCCCGATCAGCTCTCTCGCCGTCACCACCTCGGCGAACTCGCGGTCGAGTATAGCAAGCTCGACACGGTGCACCGTGTCCGCGTCGAACTCCTTGCGCCCGAAGGTGTGGCAGGCATCGCCGACCAGAATCGGCTTGAAGCCGAGATTCTTGGCCATCCGAGTCGTGGTCGAGACGCAATGATCGGTCGTGATGCCCATGATGACGACCGGGTTGGCGTCGAGCTCGCGCAACCGCTCCTCCAGATCGGTCCCGATGAAGGCGGCATTGACCGACTTGGACAGAATCGGCTCGCCCTCGCGTGGAGAAGCAAAATCCTTGAAGGCATTGCCGGGCTGTCCCACCGCCAGTGACGATCCGGGCAACTTGGAGTCGTGCCGGACGTGGATCACGGGGAGCTTTTTCGACCGGAAGGCATCAAGGACCGCCGCCGCATTGGCTTCGGCATCGGGATTGTTGCGCTGGCCCCATACGCCGGAGTTGTCGAAGGACTTTTGGTAGTCGACAAGCACGAGCACTGGTTTTGCCATTCCGGCTCCCTTATCACTGCCAATCTGTCGGCATGATGCTGCTCTCCAGTGAATTAGGCCAGCGCAAAACCCTGATGATTGCATCAACCGCGATGATGTCCGCGATTGCCGCAGGGCTGCCGGGCAAATCGATCAGGGCAAAATCGCCTCTCGCGCTTGATAAGGCTCGGTCTAGGCGCGATAGAAAGTCCACATGTTCGACGTCCCCCCCTGGCTCTGGATCGTCTTCACGCTGCTTGCCGCCGCGGGGCAGACCGTGCGCAACGCGATGCAGCGCGAGCTGACCGCGAGCCTTGGCACGGTCGGCGCGACGCATGTGCGCTTCCTGTTCGGATTTCCGTTTGCGCTGCTGTTCCTCGCCGCCGTCATGGCGATCACTGGCGCCGCCTGGCCGCATCCGGATCTCGGCTATAGTCTCTGGCTGCTCGCCGGCGCGCTGTTTCAGATCGGCGCGACCGCCACCATGCTCGCCGCGATGGGCCAGCGTTCGTTCGTCGTCACCATCGCCTACATCAAGACCGAGCCGGTTCAGGTTGCGATCTTCGGCCTCCTGTTCCTGGACGATGCGCTCAATGCCGGCCTGATGGTGGCGATCGTCATCGCGACCGCCGGCGTTGTCGTGATGTCGTTCAAGCCGGGCGGCATGACCGGCGGCATCAAGCCGACGCTGATCGGCCTTCTGTCCGGCGGCATGTTCGCGTTCTCGGCGATCGGCTATCGCGGCGCGCTCCTCAACGTTGCGCATCCGAACTTCGTCGTGGCGGCGACCTATACGCTCGCGCTCGGTCTGATGCTGCAGGCCGCGTTGCTCACCCTCTATCTGGCGCTTTGGGACCGCGCGGTGCTGGTCGCCATCATGGGCCAATGGCGACGTTCGCTGTTTGCCGGTTTCATGGGCTCGACCGCGTCGGAATTCTGGTTTCTGGCGTTCGCCATCGCAACCGCGGCCAGCGTGCGCACGCTGGCGCTGGTCGAGGTCTTGTTCGCGCAGGCGATTTCGGCATTCATTTTCGGGCAACCGACCAGCGCGCGCGAAGGCGTCGGCATCGTGATGATCGTCGCCGGCGTGATCCTGCTGATCTGGGCGCACTAATCAGCCTCACGACGCAGCGTCATCAAGATTGTCATATTTCGCTTGGCCGTGCGTTCACGAAAAATACACGATATCGAATCGGTAAAATCGCGTAAGTCCGGCCGCGGGCGACAAAGGTTTAACAAATTTCTGCGTTTCTAGCCCCTCAATGCGGGTTGCGGTTCGACACATATGACTACTGACAATTCTCTGCTCGGTGATCTTGAATCTGCCATTTCGGGCGGATCGAGCGAGCGGCGCAGCGAGATGCTTCGCCGCATTACCGATCTCTACGTCGCGGCGGCGCCGACGATCGGCGACGCGAAAGCGGCCGTATTCGACGACGTCTTCGCGCACCTGATGAAGGAGATCGAGGAGAAGGCGCTGCTCGAGCTCAGCGAGCGCATGGCCTCGGTCGACAACGCGCCGGAGCGGCTGATCCGGCGGCTCGCCGAGGACGACTCGATTGCGGTGTCCGGTCCGGTGCTGGCGCGCTCCGGGCGGCTCGCCGAAGCCGATCTGATCGCGATCGCCCGCACCAAGGGCCAGGCGCATCTCGAAGCCATCGCGAGCCGCACCGAGATCGGCGAATCCGTCACCGCCGTGCTGGTGCAGCGCGGCGACATGACGGTCGCCCGCAAGGTCGCCGCCAATACCGGCGCGCGCTTTTCCGAAACCTCGCTGCGCAGCCTGGTCGACCGGGCGAGCGATGACAGCGATCTTGCCGCCGCGGTCGCCCGCCGGCGCGAGCTGCCGCCGGTGATGTTCCGCAACCTGGTCGCGCGCGCGACCGACGCGGTGCGCGAGCGCCTGTTGCAGAGCGCGCAGCCGGGCGCCGCCCAGGCGATCAACCGCATTCTCTCCGACATCTCGCGCAGCGTCGAGGCCGCCGCCGTCAAGAAGCGCGACTACTCCGCGGCCCAGCGCACCGCGCTGGAGATGCAGAAGCAGGGCATGATCACGCCGGCCAGCCTTGCGGAATTCGCCAAGATGCTGAGGGCCGAGGAAATGGTCGTCACGCTGTCGCTGCTGACCGGCGTATCGATCGAGGTGATCGACCGCTTCATGGATGAAACCGACGACGATCCGATGCTGATTTTGTGCAAGGCGATCGATCTCGATTGGAACACCACCGTGGCAGTGCTGGCGGCGCGCCTTGGCGTGCCGAAGCTGCGCGAGGCGCGCGCGGAAGAAGCGAACAAGAAGTTCCGCAAGCTGACGAATTATTCGGCGCAACGCGTGCTGCGCTTCTGGCAGGCGCGCGAAAAGCTGCAGGCGAGTTGAGCCGCGATCCGTAGGGCGGGCAAAAGGCGCAGCGAAAGCGCGTTTACGCGCGTCTTCAACGCGCTATGCGCCGTGCCCGCCAAACAAATCACGCGGGCACGGCGCACCCGGACGGCGCGAAGCGCCGATCCGCGTGCGCCTTTGCCCGCCCTACGTTCTCTTGATTGCAATCAGCACCGCACCGGCCGCGATCAGCGCGATGCCGAGCCAGTTCTGTCCCGATGGACGCTCGCCGAGAAACAGAAACGCGAACACCGCGACCAGCACCACGCTCAGCTTGTCGATCGGCGCGACCTGCGCGGCATCGCCGAGTTTTAGCGCGCGAAAGTAACAGACCCACGAGGCCCCGGTCGCCAGCCCCGACAGGACCAGGAACGCGTAACTGCGCGGCGAGACCGAGCCGGGCGACTGGAATTGTCCGGTGACTGCCAGGATCGCGCCCAGGCAGAGCAGGATGACGATGGTGCGGATGAAGGTCGCGAAGTCGGAATTGACGTTCTCGATGCCGACCTTGGCGAAGATCGCCGTGAGCGCCGCGAATATCGCCGAGAGGACGGCCCAGGACTGCCAGGAGGAGAGGGTGAAGGTCATCGCACGATCCTCATCCTTGATGCGAGCGCAGCGCACACAGAACCTCATCCTGAGGAGGCCGCGTAGCGGCCGTCTCGAAGGATGGCGGCAAGCTCTGTGTTCGTGGCCGTCCTTCGAGGCCCGCCTTCGGCGGGCACCTCAGGATGAGGGTCTCGCTAATTCCGCTCATCCGGCAGCACCGGCAGCGGATGAAACGCAATACCCTCTTCGTGCAATTCCCGGGCGTCCTCGGCCGAGGCTTCGCCGTAGATCGAGCGATGCTCGGTCTCGCCGTAGTGCATCTTGCGCGCTTCCTCGGGAAACTTCTTGCCGACATTGTCGGCATTCGCCGTCAGGTGATCGCGCAGCTCTTTCAGCTTCTTGCGGAACTCGTGCTCCTGCGGCGAGATCATCGCGACCGGGCTGCTCTCCGGCGTCGCGGCCTCGGCGAGTGCCGATGCTGCCTCCTCGGGGAGGGCGATCGAACTCTTGTCCCGGCGCGCGAGGCGTGGCGCCATGATGGCCTTCTCGACTTTGAGCGAGCCGCACACCGGGCATTCGATCAGCTTGCGCTTGGCCTGCTTGTCATAGGCGGCGGAATTCTGGAACCAGCTTTCGAAGCTGTGACCTTTGTCGCAGGCCAACGCGTACTGAATCACGCCTCACCTCCGACCAGATGCAGATGCGTCGGCTCGGCCATCGGCTCGATCACCTCGAAGCGGCGGCCGTGCTGCAGCGAGGGCACGCGCGCGCGGGCGGCGGACACTTCGGCCGGATCGACATCGGCGAAGATCACGCCCGGCTCGTTGCCGCCTTCCGCGATGATGCGGCCCCACGGATCGACCACCATCGAATGCCCGTAGGTCTCGCGGCCATGCTCGTGCAGGCCGCCTTGCGCGGCCGCGAGCACGAACGAGCCGTTCTCGATCGCGCGCGCGCGCATCAGCACATGCCAATGCGCCTCGCCGGTCTGTTTCGTGAATGCGGATGGAATCGAGATGAAACTGGCGCCGGATTCGGCGAGCGCGCGATAAAGCGCCGGGAAGCGCAGATCATAGCAGATGGTGAGCCCGAGCCGGCCCCAGGGCAGGTCGGACACGACCGCCATCTCGCCCGGACGATAGCTGCGCGACTCGCGATAGCTCTCCCCGCCGGCAAGATCGACGTCGAACATGTGGATCTTGTCGTAGCGCGCCACGATGTTGCCCGAGCGGTCGATCAGGAACGAACGGTTCGCGGCCCTCTCGGGCGCAACCTTCACGGCCAGCGAGCCGATATGCACATAGAGGCCGAGCGTGCGGGCAAGATCGCGCAAGGTGGCGAGCGTCGGATCGTTCTCCTCCGCCACGATGGTGGCGAACAGCTTCTCGCGCGAGCTCTCCATGATGTTGGTCACTTCGGGCGTGAGCACATAGTCCGCGCCGCCGGATTTCGCCTCGCCGATCAGCCTCACGGCCGCGTCCGTATTGGCCTGCGGCGTGCGGCCTGTGCGCATCTGGATCAGGCCGACGCGAAACTGCGAACCGCGAAACTGCGAACCGTTTGTCATGCCGTGCCTTTCTTACACCGCGAGCATTGCATCGAGCTTGCCTTGCTCCTCGAGTGCGTAAAGATCATCGCAGCCGCCCACATGGGTGTCGCCGATGAAGACTTGCGGAAACGTGCTCCCGCCGTTCGCGCGCGCGATCATCTCGGCCCGCAGCTCGCGATTGCCCGTCGCATTGTGTTCCGTGAACGCCACGCCCTTGCGGGTCAGGAGGTCCCTTGCCGCGTCGGAATAATAGCAGAAGTCACGCGTGTAGATCACAACCGGAGCCATGGTACGCCTGATTGGGGGGCAAACATGTTTGAAGCCCACTATATGGGCGTTTTTCCGCCGTCAACAACCCGGGCGAATACCAGCACATCCACATTTGCGGCCCCGGCGCGCAGCAAGGCGCGGGCGCAGGCGCCAACGGTCGCGCCCGAGGTCAGCACGTCGTCGATCAGGATCAGCCGGCGTCCGGCTACCTTTGGCTTGGCATCGACCCGGAATGCGCCCTGCACATTGGTGGCGCGCTCGGCATGCGTGAGCCCGACCTGCTGCTGCGTCGCCTTCACGCGGCGCAGCGCCGTGTGCGCGACCGCGATACCGCTCGCGTGCGAGATTTCCCGGGCGAGCGCGCCCGACTGGTTGAAGCGGCGTCCCCACAGCCGCCGCCAATGCAGCGGGACCGGCACCAGCGCGTCGGCATCCGCCAACAGCTCGCGGCCGGCATGCGCCATCCAGCGCCCCATCAGCGGCGCGAGGTCGAGCCGGTCGCCATATTTGAAGGCATGCACGAGCGCGCGCGCCACCTCCTCGAAGCGCACGGCGGCGCGGGCGCGGTTGTAGGCCGGCGGATCGGCGATCGCCTGCATCGACAGCGCGCCCGGGCCGGGATCGTAGACGAACGGAATGCCGAGCCGCGCGCAATAAGGCGGCGCGATGAAGGCGAGCTTGCCCCAGCAGGTCGGGCAGACGCCATTGTCAGTGACGAGATCGCGGCAGGAGGGACACAGACGCGGCAGCGCGACGTCGAGACCAAGACGCGCGCCGGT
>JBBWZU010000765.1:0-3732 GCA_039649225.1 Hyphomicrobiales bacterium
TGTTAATCGCTCAGCGCAGGGGCTGCGTATGGACAGTCTCAGTGCCTTGGACGTTTTTGTCCGGGCCGCGGAAACGAGAAGCTTCACCGACGCCGGCCGGCGCCTGAGCGTATCGTCGTCGGCCGTCGGGAAAACGATATCCCGGCTCGAGCACCGGCTCGGTGTGCGTCTATTTCATCGCAGTACCCGCGTAATCACGCTGACTCCGGAGGGCGAGCTCTTCCTCGAGAGCTGCCGCCGTATCTTCTCTGAGATCAATAAGATCGAACTCGAATTGTCGCAGTCGAAGACGACGCCCAAAGGCCGATTGAAGGTGAGTCTTCCGGACGTCGGCATGCTGATGATGCCGACCCTGCACGGGTTCATGCGGGAGTATCCGGACATTCAAATTGACGCCGAGTTCACAGACAATATTGTCGACGTTATCGAGGGAGGTTATGACGCAGTGATCCGCTCCGGTGATCAGGCCGACTCGCGGCTGATGTCGCGGCGGCTCGGCAACTACCGCCTGGAGGTTGTCGGCTCGCCCTGCTACTTCGCACGGCACGGCGCTCCTGTTACGCCCGACGACCTGCAATCGCACGCCTGTCTGCACCATCGCTATCCGTCCTCCGGCAAGCTCCAGCGCTGGCCGTTCTCGAAATCTGGCCCCTACAGCCATATCGAACTTCCTATCTCCGCCGCGGTGACGACGATAGAGCCGCTGGTGTCGCTCGCCGAGCTCGGGATCGGACTGGCGTGTGTTCCGAACTTCGCAGTTCGCCGACAAGTCGCGGAGGGTTCGCTGATTAGAGTCCTTGACGACTACATCGAGCACATCGGAGCCTTCAGCGCTGTGTGGCCTTCGAGCCAGCACAACTCGCCGAAGCTGCGCGCCTTTGTCGACTATATGGCCGAACACCTTTTCCCGAAAGCTTCGCCGCAGGCGGGTCGCGCGAACAGCGAAAACCGCGCGCCCGCACCATCACGTCGAATTCGATCCGTCCAGGTGGTTACCTGAGACGTGAAAAAGCCGACGAACAGAGATAAGCTGCTTACCAGCGGTCTGCGCGTTGTGCACCGGCAAGGATTGGCCGGCGCGAGCGTGCGCGATATCGTGGAAGCCGCGGGCGTGCCACAAGGCTCATTCAGCAACCATTTCGCTTCGAAGGAAGCTTTCGGCGTCGAGATACTCGATCTCTATTTTGGGTTCACCAGGAAGGTGCTTGCCGAGACGCTTAACAACGAGGAACTGAAGCCACTGCGCAGGCTCGAAGCGTACATCGACGCCAACAAGGCGTTTCTCGATCAGTGGGGCGTGGAGAACGGCTGCCTGTATGGTACCTACGCCGCGGAGATAACCGGACACGATGAGCCGATCCGCCGCCGCTTGGTCGAGATCTTCAACGTGCTTCAGGACTCGCTGGCTGCTTGCCTTAAGGATGCGGTGAAGGCCGGCGAGCTTCCGAAGAACTTCAAGTGCAACGAGGTCGGCGACGTCATCCTATCGTCGCTGCAGGGAGCAATCCTTCTTTCGAAGGGCAAGCGCGATACCTCTCCCATCACGAAGTTTAAGCGCGTTCTTTTCGGCAGCCTTCTCCGCTAACGCGCCCGAGCGATTTCAGACATCGATCTCCGATCAGATTGGAACGCCGGGCTGTAGATGGCCGGTTGCCGCGCGCGTAGCCTTAGCGCCCATACCAGACCCGGCCCAATCGAAGAACCGGAAGTTCTGATCGGGAGATCCAGATGAGCGTCCGTTTTCATGCAACCACCCTCGGCCTGCTCGCCGCTCTCGTCTTGTCCACACCGGCTGCGGCGCAACTTGGCGATCCGCCGCTGTTGGACAAGCCACAGGCGGGCTACTACGTCTGACATGGTCACCTCTCGCGAAGTGCGTCTGAAATCGCGGCCGGTCGGGATGCCGACCGCCGACAATTTCGAGATGATCACGATCTCGGTGCCAAGCCCCGGACTGGGTGAAGTTCAGGTCAATAACCTCTGGATGACGGTCGATCCCTATATGCGCGGCCGCATGGCCGAGCGCCCAAAAGTTGCCCCGTCGCGAGATCGAATAATTGGGGAAACCGCCGCTTCCAACGCGACCATGTTCGGTTGCCGTCCGGCGTTCCGGCTGGGCGAGGCGCTGGACGGCGCCAGCATCGGCGAAGTTGCCGCTTCCAACGATCCAAGCTTTGAGCCTGGAGATCTCGTCTTGTCCTGGTTCGGCTGGCGCGAGGTCTTCAACGCGCCAGCGGGGGCTTTGCAGAAACTGGATACATTGGGGCTGCCTCCTCAGGCGTTCCTGGGCGTCGCCGGAGTGAATGGACTGACGGCGTGGGTTGGCCTGACAAAGATCGCCGCGCTAAAATCCGGCGACGTGGTGTTTATCTCAGCTGCGGCCGGCGCCGTCGGCTCGGTCGCGTGTCAAATCGCAAAGATCAAGGGGCACACAGTCATCGGATCGGCAGGCGGCGCCGAAAAATGCGGGTATGTCGAGGCCATCGGTGTTGATCATGTCATCGACTACAAAGCGACGGACGACCTGACCCAGGCCTTGCTTCGAGCGGCTCCCAATGGAATCGATGTATATTTCGATAACGTCGGGGCCGAGCACCTTGACGCGGCTCTCGCGGCAGCCAACCCGTTCGCCCGCTTCGCGCTCTGTGGCATGATCTCGCAGTACAATGCCACGTCTCTACATGACGGACTGCGCAACATCATGTTTTCAGTTGGCAAGAGCATCAGGTTGGAGGGCTTCCTCATCTCGAACCACTTCGACTTATTGCCTGAATTCCACCGGCAGATGTCAGCGTGGATTCGCGAAGGCATGGTTACCTGGAAGGAAACCGTTGAACACGGCCTCGAGAATGCACCAAAGGCCTTTATCAAATTACTCAAGGGCGAGAATCTCGGAAAGATGCTCGTAAAACTCGGTTGACGTGGTCAATGCGATTTGCACGGCGACCGGCAAGCGCCTGCGCAAGATGCCGATCGACGCGGCGCACAAGGCCGGGCATGACGGAGCTTGTGTCGCTATCCGCCGATCGCCTTGCGCCAGGATTGGCTCGGCGCGGCGGAGACCACGCGAGAGAGATCCACCTCATCCTCGCCCGGCACGCGGATGCGCTTGAACTTCATCGCGTCGGCATCGAGCGGCCTGGTCGCGTCGAGTCCCATCTTGGCTCCGACGCCGTTGCGGGTCGACGGATCGAGTTTCGAGCCCTGGCTTTCCGGCACGATGACCAGGTCGCGGTCGGCCTGGAAGCGCGTCGCCACGGCCCATTCGACCTCCGCGGGGTCATGAATGTCGACGTCCTCGTCCACTACGATCACATGCTTGACGTCGTAGTGGCCCGCGAAGGCGCCAAGCATCACGTTCTTGGCCTCGCCCTCCTGGCGCTTCTCGATCTGCACATAGAGGTGATAGCGGCAGACGCCGCCGCGCGCGAGGTGGACGTCGTGCACGTTCGGAAAGCTGCGCCGCAGATGCGCCAGCAAGGTCGCCTCGCGCGGGATGCCGCCGAGCAGCAAGTGCTCCAGCCCGCCGCCCACGATGGTGTGGAACATGGCATCGCGCCTATGCGTCACCGCCTCGATGTCGATCACGTGACGCTCGGCGCGCCCGCCGTAATATTGCGGAAACTCGCCGAACGGGCCTTCCGGCTCGCGCACGCGGGGCAGCAGTTTTCCCTCGATCACGATCTCGGCCTCGGCCGGCACGCGTAATTCGCTGCTCAGGCATTTGACCAC
>JBBWZU010000798.1:0-4743 GCA_039649225.1 Hyphomicrobiales bacterium
GTGGTCGGTTTCGTCGCCGAGGTCGTGCAGGCCCGGGTGCGGCGGCTGCCGGGCGGAATCGTGTTGCTGGGTTAAATCTTTTTGGCGCGCGGCGGTGGTTTCGCCGGTCTCGATCGGTCTTTGCAGTACGAGGCGAAACCCGGCCAAAAGGACTCATGATGCTCACGCGCAACGCAGCGTTTCGTTCCAGCCATCGTGCCGCCTTGCTGGCGAGCGTGAGCGTGGTCGCATTGTCACTGATGACTGTCTCGGGGGACGCGCGTAACCTGCTGCAGCCGGGCAACGCGGGCGCCATTACTGCGGGAGCCACCAGCGCGGCACAAATCGGTGCCGCTCAGGCGACCGCGGCCGCGCAGCAGGCGCAGCGCTCGATCACGAATGCTGCCACCCTGATCCGTAGCATGCTCAATCGCCAGGACGCCGCGCGTGCGGCCGCGCTTGCCAAGCCGTCCAGCGTTCCCAACGGTCTCACCGCCGGCGGGCTGGTGCCCGACAACCCGGCGACATGGACGGGCGCCAATGCGCCGGTTCAATCGGGTGACACCGCTCAACCGACCGTTACGGTCAAGCAGACCGACGTCAAGGCGATCGCCAACTGGTCGAGCTTCAATGTCGGCCGCAACACGACGCTCTATTTCGATCAGAGCGGCGGCAATTCTTCCAGCGGCAACAACTGGTCGATTCTCAACAGGGTGACCGATCCGTTGGCGGCACCGAGCCAGATTCTCGGCCAGATCCGAGCCGAAGGCACGGTACTGTTGATCAACCGCAACGGCATCATCTTCGGCGGCGGGAGCCAGGTGAATGTCGGCTCGTTGGTCGCCTCGACGCTGGGCATCACCGACACCCAGTTTCAGACCGGAATCGTCAATCAGCAGGCCTTCAATACCGCCACCAATCTGGCCAACACGCCGATCTTCGCCAATACCACGGGTTCGACCGGCAATGTGACGGTCGAGGCCGGGGCGATGATTCAGACCCTGCCTCCGGCGACGATCACGTCGGGCGGCGGCAACGTGTTTCTGTTCGGCGCCAATGTCTTCAATAACGGCGTGATCTACGCGCCGAATGGCCAGGTCGTGCTCGCGGCCGGCACCTCGGCCTACGTCACGGCCAGCATCGAGCCGAGCGTGCGCGGCGTGCAGGTCATCGTCGAGAATGGCGGGGAGGCCAGCAATACCGGCTATATCGGTACGCCGACCGGCAATATCTCGATGACCGGCATGACGGTGCGCCAGTCCGGCGTCCTGGTGGCGTCGACTTCGGTCAACGAGGCGGGCTCGATCACGTTGTTCGCCGGCGACGGTATCTTCACCGAGTCCGTCGGCAATACCGTGCACGCCAAGCGCGCGGGCATTGTGGAACTGTCGCCGGGCAGCCTCAGTGCCGTGATGCCTGAGCGAGACGGCTTGACCGCTTCGGTCAGCCAGACGCAGCCACAATCGTTGATCCGGCTGGAGGGCGAAACCGTCAATGTGCTCGGAGGGGCCAGCATCTGGGCGCCGGGCGCCAAGGTGGCTTTGAACGCCTCCAGCAATCCGGCCATCCTTTACCTGATCGATTTTGGCTCCCTCACCCCCAATTTGTTGAGCCTTGATGCCGGTCGCGTCTACATCGGCGACGGCGCGCTGATCGACGTTGCCGGCGAGAAGCTGGTGCCGATCGCAGCCGCCGAGAGCGCCGTGCAGGTGAACGCGCGCGGCAACGAGTTGCGGGATTCGCCGGTTCAGCGCGACGGCATCCTCGCCGGCAAGGATGTCTGGGTCAGCGTGCGCGACCTGATCACCACGACGGCCGACCGCATCTACACGGCCGGCGGGCTGCTCGAAGTGTCGGGCTATCTGGGACTGGCGCAGCGCAATATCGATCAGCGCCTCACCGCTGCCGGCGCGGTGAGCATCTTCTCCTCCGGCGACGCCATCCTGCGGCCGGGCGCCTTCATCGACATCTCGGGCGGTTCATTGGTCCATCAGGCCGGATACGTGAACAGCACCAGGCTGCTCGGCGCGGACGGGCGTCTTTACGACGTCAACCAGGCACCGGCCGACATGACCTATGTGGCGGTCTGCTGCGACTTCACAGTCCGGCATTCGCGCTGGGGCGACAACCTCGCCGAACATTTTTCGACAAACCGTCCGCATTACCAGGATCAATATGTTGAGGGCTTGGCCGCCGGCGCGCTGTCGCTCGTGGCGCGCGCGATCGAGTTCGATGCCGCGGTGAATGCCGCGACCGTCAGTGGCGCCTTTCAGCGCACGCCGCAGTCGCAGCCGGCGGGCGGGTCGCTGACGATCGGTTCCGCCGATGCCGCGCTGCTGATCCAGCCGAACAATGTAGTGATCGCGCCGACGGTTGCGGCTCTCGACGACGTCTTCGCCAACAGCACCGTGACCGGCCCGTTCCGCGACAACCCGGGTAACCCGATCACCCCGGCGCGCGTGCGCGATCCCAACACTTTGCTCACCTTCGATCGACAGCAGACGCTGACGCTATCGGCCGATCTGCTCGACCAGGCCGGCTACGGCACCATCACCATCAACGCTGGGAGCGGACCGCGCACCGATCCGAAAGACGCCACGAAAGTCGCGCCCGGCGGCATCAGCCTCATTGGCGGCGCGGCGCTGCGGCTGGCGCCGGGCGGCGCGCTCAATTTCAACACCACCGGACGCATCGCGATCGATGGCAGCTTGACCGCACGCGGCGGCGCGGTGACGCTGAAGGCGGGTACGGCGATCAATGCGGTGGATATCGTTCTCAATCGCGGCGCAGTGATCGATACGCGCGGCCTCTGGATCAACGATGCTCTCGATGGGGAGAACGCCACCCCGGCGCTCTATAACGGCGGCAATGTGTCGATCATGGCCGCCGGCAATGTGGTGGTCGGGCAGGGGGCCGTGATCGACGCCTCCAGCGGCGGCTGGGTGCAGTTCAACGGTCAGATGAAAACGAGCGGCGGGCTGCCGGTCGGCACCGGCGGCGACATTACCTTGGTCAGCAACGCCGGCATCGTGTTCAAGACCTGGACCGGCAACACGACAACCGGCGCGATCAGCAACGTTCCGTCGACCTATCCGTTCAGCGTCAAGCTGGACGGGACCGTGCGTTCCTATGGCTTCACCAAGGGCGGTACGCTCCGCATCGCGGTGCCGAAGATCCAGATCGGCGATGCGCCGACGTCCGCGGCCGGCACGCTGCAATTGGATCCCGATTTCTTTGCTGCGGGCGGGTTCGGCCGCTACATCCTTTTCGGCTACCAGGGCGTGACCATCGCGGCCGGCGCCGATATCCAGCTGCATGCGACGACCTTTGCGGCGACGCCGGATACCTTGCACGCTCAGACCGGTTCGGATGTTGCCGCCATCGCGGCGCCGGCGCGAACGCCCGCCTATCTGCAGCCGGCGCCGGTCGACCTGATCCTCAGCGCGATCGATCAGTTCACCGGCAATCTGGTGATGCAGCAGGGCGCCAGCATCCACGGCGAGGTCGGCACGACCATCGGGCTGCATGCGACGCATCAATTGACGGTCGACGGCGTGATCTCGGCGCCGGCCGGCTCGATCAACCTCGATCTCTACGGCGGGGTGGCGCCGTCCGACGTCGTCGGAGCCGCCAATCCGGGCGGCGGGACGACTCCCTATGCGACTCCGGACTTCGATCCCAGGCAGACGCTGTGGATCGGTGCGCATGCGCAGTTGCTCGCGCAGGGCGTGGTGCAGAGCACTGTCGACGCCAAGGGTAAGATCACCAACGTGATCCGCGGCGGCGGCACCGTCAACATCAACCAGGATGCGCTCGACTCGCTCTACTACCCCTACACCAAATATGAGCGGGTCATGAATGCGCCGCTCGGCACGGTGGTGAGTGAGGCGGGATCGGTGGTCGATGTCTCCGGCGTGGCGGGAACGATATTGACGCCGTCCGGCAACACGGTGTTGCGGCGCGGCCGCCCGACGCCGTTCGCAATTGCGACCGACGGCGGCGCGATCAATATCCGGGCATCGCAGGGCCTGCTGTGGGCCGCGACGATGAATGCGAGGGGTGGCGGGGCGGCCGCCGCCGGCGGCAGTCTCTCGATCGATCAGATCGGTTGGGGTCAGGCGGCGACCGCGACCAACCGGCTGCGCGAGCCCAACTATGTCGCGCCGGTGTTCGAGTTGGTGATCAGCCAGACCGCGACCTGGATGGCGCCTGGATTGCGCCTGGGCGACGCCGTGCCGGCGGCGCTGCAGGGCCAGATGTTCATCGGCGCCGACCAGATCGAGGCGAGCGGGGCGAGTTCGGTATCGCTCGGCGCAGTCGATGCGGTGGTGTTCAAGGGCGACGTCACGCTGAACGCCGGCAACCGCCTCACACTCAATGCCACCAGCCTCAGCGCAACGCCCGGCGCGACCGTGGTGCTGAACGCCCCCTATGTGGATATCGGCGGCGGTCAGCGCACCGGCAGCTGGATTACCGAAGGCACCAATATTTACTCAGCTCAGTCCAGCCTGAACGCCCTCGCGGTCGCCGGCACCGCGAAGCTGGTGATCAACGCCGCCCTGATCGATATCGAAGGCGACCTGCGCAGCGGCGCCGGCTACAGCTATACGTCGCGCTACAACGGCGCCACCGCCGTCACCACGGCGGTCAGCCTGCCGGGCTTCGCCACGATGTCGTTCAACAGCACCGGCGACATCCGCCTCATTACGCAAACCGCGAGTTCAACGGCAAAGCAGCTTCTGACACTCGGCGATCTCAACTTCA
>JBBWZU010000801.1:0-4136 GCA_039649225.1 Hyphomicrobiales bacterium
CGATCAAGAACGGCGCGCTTGATTTCATCCAAAAGCCGTTCGATGCCAGTACCGTGGTGACGCGGGTGCGCGAAGCCGTCGAAGCCTGGGCGCGGCGCGCCCAGCGCGGGGAGGGCATATCGAAGACCTTTCCCGGGCACGATCTTCTCACCGCGCGCGAGCGCGACGTGCTTGGCCAGATCGCCTCCGGGTCCTCCAACAAGCAGGCGGGCCGCGAGCTTGGCATCAGCCCGCGCACGATCGAAGTGCACCGTGCGCGCATCATGGAAAAGCTCGGCGCCAAGAATGCCGCCGATCTCGTCCGCATCGTGCTGAGCGAGGGCCGCAGCGCCTGAACCGGATTAAACGGCGCGTGAGTGTCGCGCGCTTCTGCGCGCCAGATAGGCATCGGATTTACACGGCGCGTGAGTGTTGCGCGCTTCCGCGCGCCAGATAGGCATCGAATTTACACAGCGCGTGAGTGTCACGCGCTTCTGCGCGCCAGATAGGCATCGAATGCCGAGGCCATCGGCCGGACGAAGGGACGCCCTGCCTCGGTCACCGCGATGCGTCGCCCATCGATGACGACAAGTTGATCCTCAGCGAGTGGCGCCAGAGCCGCGAAGGCGTCGGCAAAGTCCTGATTTTCCGCAAAAGCGTCGAGATCTACCGCAAAGTCGCACATCAGCCGCTCGATGATGCGCGCGCGCAAGCTGTCGTCCGTTGAGAAGGATTTGCCCTTTGCGGTCGCGAGGTGTCCGCCCTCGATCGCGCGACGTGATCTTGTGCCGGCCGGTCAGCGCCGCAACGCGCGCAATCTCCTGGGCCAACGCGTCGGCGTAGCTCTCGACCGGATCGCGGCGCTGCACGATCTTGGTGTGGCAGCCGCAATAGAGGCAAAGCTTGGCGCAATAGGGAACATGAAGATAAAGCGATAGCGTTGCGTCGCGGCCGAGCGCGTGCAGCCAGCCGGCATGGATTTCAGGTCCGATTTCCGCCGAGAAATGCGGTGCGGTCGGATAGGAGGTATAGCGCGGGACCGCCTGCTCGGCGAGAATGCATGCCTTCAATGTCATGAGTTCATTTGACGCCACCGGACGCGGCGGGCATTGATCACGATCAAAACCGGACGGCCACGTATGTGGGCGCGATGACGCGCCCGGCCCGTTCCTGCCCGGATGAATGTCGCTGCCGTCATCCAAGACCCAGCTGCTGCGCTTCGCCGAGACCCTCGCGTATGGCAGCGTCGGGGCTGCCGCACTCGGACTTGCGGGCCTCCCGGCGGGGTACCTCTCGGGCTCCATCGTCGGCGTCTCGGCGGCCGCCTTGTCGGGACGGCCGGTTGTCGTCCCGCCGCCGGTCGGGCGGATTGTCTATGTCGTCTTGGGCATCTCGCTTGGTTCCTCGGTGACCCCCGAGACGGTCGCCACCATGGTGACCTGGCCGCTGAGCATGATCGCGCTGGCGCTGGCGATGACCGCCGTCACGACCTCGGTGATGGCTTATTTGAAGTTCGTGCACGGCTGGGACACGCTCTCGGCGCTGTTCGCCGCCGCCCCCGGCGCGCTGGCGCAGGCGATGGCGCTGGCGGCCGAGACCGGCGCCAATGTGCGCGCCATCGCGATGGTGCAGACCGTGCGGCTGTTTATTCTGGCGGTCGCGCTGCCCATCATATTCGCCTCGTTCGGCGTTGCCGGTCTGCCGCCGCCGCGCGGCGCGTCCGGACCGCTGATGCAGTCGCTCATGGAACTCGGCGTGCTGGTCGCGGTGTCCGGAGCCGCGGGCCTTGCGGCATTGCGCTTTCGTATCCCGGGCGGGCTGATCGTCGGCGCGATGGCGGCATCGGGCGTGCTGCATGGTGGCGGCTGGGTGCACGCGTTTCTGCCCGTTCCGGTCGCGATCGGCTCCTTCGTCGTGATGGGCGCCATGATCGGCACGCGGCTCGGCGGCGCCGATATCCGCCAGCTCGCACGGCTCGCTCTTGTCGGGATCGGCGCGCTGCTCGTCGGCACCACGGTCGGATGCCTGTTCGCCGCGACCGTCGCCTGGGCGCTGAATCTGCGCCTTGCCGATGTGGTGATGGCTTATGCGCCGGGCGCGATCGAGGCGATGACGATCATCGCATTCGCGCTGCACCTCGATCCGGTATTCGTCGGCGTGCATCACCTGGCACGCTTCACCTTCATGTCGCTGGTGCTGCCGACCGCGGCCGGGCTCATTCGCGCCAATCAGGCGAGGAAGAAGAAGCTCGCCACGCCCCCGGAAAAATAACTATTCCGCCGCCATCGCGCGATTGCCGAACGGCAATTCCAATCGCTGCCATACATCGACCAGCGCTTCGGCCAAGGCGTCGATCAGCACATCGTCATGATAGGGCGAGGGCGTGATGCGCAGGCGTTCGGTGCCGCGCGGCACGGTCGGGTAGTTGATCGGCTGGATGTAGATGCCGTGATCGGCGAGCAGCATGTCGCTTGCCGCCTTCACCTTCTCCGGATTGCCGACGAACAGCGGCACGATATGCGTTTCGCTCGCCATCACGGGCAGGCCGACCGAATGCAGCACCGCCTTGGTGCGCGCGGCGCGATCCTGATGCCGTTCGCGTTCCCAGTCGGATTCTTTGAGGTGCCGGATTGCCGCCACGGTCGCGGCGCAGATCGCGGGCGGCAGCGCGGTGGTGAAGATGAAGCCCGGCGCATAGGAGCGCACCGCATCGATCAGGTTCGCGCTGCCCGCGATGTAGCCGCCGAGCGAGCCGAAGGCTTTGGCCAGCGTGCCTTCCAGCACGTCGACGCGATGCATCTGCCCTTCGCGCGCGCACATGCCGCTGCCGCGCGGACCGTACATGCCGACCGCGTGCACTTCGTCGCAATAGGTCATGGCATTGTATTTGTCGGCAAGATCACAAATCGCCTGCACGGGCGCGACGTCGCCGTCCATCGAATAGAGGCCCTCGAACAGGATCAGCTTGGCGCGCTCGCGCGGCTGTGCGGCGAGCAACTCTTCCAGGTGTGCGACGTCGTTGTGACGCCAGATCGCCTTCTCGACACCGGCCTGGCGCACGCCCTCGATCATCGAGTTGTGGTTTAGGGCGTCCGACAGGATCAGGCAGTTCGGCAGCAGCTTGGCGATGGTCGGAATTCCGGTCTGGTTCGACACGTAGCCGGACGTGAAGACGAGGGCGGCTTCCTTGCCGTGCAGGTCGGCGAGTTCGGCCTCAAGCTCGACCAGCGGATGGTTGGTGCCGGCGATGTTGCGCGTGCCGCCCGCGCCGGCGCCCATGCGCGTCGCGGTCTCGACCATGGCGCCGATCACCTTCGGGTGCTGGCCCATGCCGAGATAATCGTTGGAGCACCAGATCACGACATTGCGCCTGCCTTGCGGCGAGTGCCAATGCGCATGCGGGAACCGGCCCGCGATCCGCTCCAGGTCCGCGAACACGCGATAGCGCCGCTCGTCGCGCAGCGTGTCCAGGGCGGAGGCGAAAATAGCGTCGTAGTTCATGCATTTAGCTCCGAAACCGGGCGACTTTAGAAGTGTTATTGTTCGATTGTCGAGACCATAACGCACATAGCGTGATTGAAAATTGCGATGGATCGAGGGCGGCGGCACGAATCGTTCGCCTCATTCGGCCGCCCTCTCCCGATCTTGGGAGAGGGACAGCGCGGCTGCGAACACCGCCTTCAGCGTTCGACGATGTCCTTCTTCATCGGCCCGAGGACGGCGAGCAACTGGCCCTGCTCCTTGGCCGGCACCTTGAACTTGCGCAGTGTCTTGGTCAGATCGCCGACGAGAGCGTTGAAGTCCCGGCTGCGAACGCCCATGCCGGCGTGTGCCGATTTCATGTCGCGGCCGGTATAAATGCAGTTTCCCCCGGCGGCGGCGCAGATCTGGTCCACGAGGTTTTGCTTGAGCCGCGGAATATTGGTGCTGGCGAAGAAGCGATTGATGCGCCGGTCCGCGGCGACGTTGCCGACGAAGTCATCCACGACGGCGACGATCGCCTTGTATCCGCCGAGGCGCTGGTAAAGCGAAGCCTCCTGAGCGATGGCGGGAGAAATAGCCGCGAAGGCCGCAACTGCGGCGGCCACTAGAATACGGAATCGCATGGGAGCTCCAGGGTTACGGTCGCTGGGTTCTCGTCGTCGCGAGGCCCTGAG
>JBBWZU010000820.1:0-7912 GCA_039649225.1 Hyphomicrobiales bacterium
GATCCGGCAAATAGCGCCGCTTCTGCGCGGGCGTCCCGTTACGGTGGATCTGGTTGACGCAGAGATTTGAATGCGCCCCATACGAGAGGCCGACCGCGGCCGAACCGCGCGAAATCTCCTCCATGGCAACGCAATGCTGCAGATAGCCGAGCCCTGCCCCGCCATATTCCTCGGAAACCGTGATCCCGAGCACGCCGAGCTCGCCGAGCTGCGGCCACAGATCGCGCGGGAACGTGTTGGAGCGGTCGATCTCGTCGGCGCGCGGCCCGATCTTGTCGCCGGAAAAGCGCCCGACCGTCTCGCGCAAGGCGTCGGTGTCCTCGCCGAGGCCGAAATCGAACCCGCGCCAGGCATTCGCGATCATGGGTGTTCTCCCTTTGCGCCGGCCGTTGCGGCGCATCCTAGCACGGGCGGCACCGCCAAGCTTACCATACGCTTGCGTATGTTTTGACATACGCCGCCGTATGGCGTCAAGTTGCCGCATGGCAGGCAACCGCCCATCACCCACCAAGGAAAAGGCCGTGCGGCTCGACGCCGCCGCCTGGATCGCGGCCGCGTTCGACGTGCTGGCGGATGGCGGGATCGATGCGGTGCGCGTGGAGCCGCTCGCCAAGGCGCTCGGCATCACCAAAGGCAGCTTCTACTGGCATTTCGCCGATCGCCGCGCTTTGCTCGACGCCATGCTGCGCTCCTGGATGGAGGGCCGCATCGCCGCCATCCGCCAGCAGGCCGCCGACCGCGGCGACCCCGCCGTCGCGCTACGCCAGCTTGCCGATCTTTACACCCGCCACGCCAATGTCCGGGGTCTTGCCATCGAGCTGGAGATCCGCGCCTTTGCGCGTAATGATGCGGGCGCCGCCGCGGCGGTGCGCGACGTCGATCAGGCGCGGCTGCAGCAGCTCACAAGCTTGTACATCGGCCTCGGCTGGCCGCGGGCGAAAGCGCAGTCCCAGGCGGTGCTGTTCTACAGCTACCTGTTCGGCCAGAGCCTGCTCGACCCGGCGGTCGTGACCCAGGCGGCGCGCGACCGCGCCGTCGCGGCCATGCTCGTCGCTCCGCCGTAACTCATTTCAAACCGAACCACAGCGTCGCGATCGTCAGGAACGAGAAGAACCCGACGATATCCGTGACCGTCGTGACGAAGGGACTGGAGGCGACCGCCGGATCGCGGCCGAGCTTGTTCAGGGCGAGCGGGATCAGGATGCCGCCCAAGGCCGCCGCGACCAGATTGCAGATCATGGCGAGCCCGATCACCAGGCCGAGGCCCGGCACCTTGAACCAGAGGACCGCCGCGATGCCGGTGATGATCGCGAACGCCAGACCATTGATCATTCCGACCAGCAATTCGCGGATGATGACGCGCGAGGCATTCGCGGCGCTCAATTCGCGCGTCGCCAGCGCGCGCACCGCGATCGTCATGGTCTGGGTGGTGGCATTGCCGCCCTGACTGGCCACGATCGGCGCCAGCACGGCGAGCGCCACCATGCCCTGCAGCTGCTCCTGAAACGCCCCGAGCACCGAGGAGGCCAAAAACGCGGTCGCAAGGTTGATCAGCAGCCAGTTGAAGCGGCTTTTGGCGATGGTCCAGACCGAGTCCGAGAGCTCTTCCTCGACGTTGACGCCGCCGAGCGCCTTGATGTCCTCTTCGGCCTCCTGCTCGATCACGTCGACGATATCGTCGAAGGTCATCACGCCGACCATGCGCTCGTGGGCGTCCACGACCGGCGCCGCGACCAGGTTGTAGCGCTCGAAGCGCCGCGCCACCTCTTCCTGGTCGTCGGTCGCGCGCACGACGTGGCGCTCGGGCTCCATCAGCTCGGACATCGCGACCGGGCGCTTGGTGCGCATCAGCCGATCGAGCGGCACGGCGCCGAGAAACCTGCCGTCGACGCCGACCACGTAGATTTCGAAGAAGCGCTCCGGCAGGTCCTCGGTCTCGCGCATGTAGTCGATGGTCTGCCCGACCGTCCAGGCCGGCGGCACCGCGATGAACTCGGTCTGCATGCGCCGCCCGGCGGACTCTTCCGGGTAGTCGAGGCGGCGGGCGAGCGCGGCACGCTCGGTGACCGGAAGCTGGTCGAGAATCTCGGCCTGCTCATCCTTCGGCAGGTCTTCCAGGATGTAGACGGCGTCATCGGAATCGAGGTCGCGCACGCCCTCCGCGACGGTCTCGGGCTCCAGTTCCTCGAGGATTTCCTCGCGCACGGTATCGTCGACTTCGGTCAGCGCCGTGAAGTCGAAATGCGCGCCCATCAGCTCGATCAGCTTGGGGCGCGCGTCGGAATCGAGCGCCTCGATCAGGTCGCCGGTATCGGATTCGTGCAGGTCGCCGACCAGGGTCCGCAACAGGTCCGCGTCGCCCTCCGCGACCGCCTGCTCGACCAGCGCCGTGAAGTCGGGATTGATCGCCCCGTCGTCCCCGCGCAGCGGCAGCGCGGCAGCGCCATGCTCTACCGCCTCGGCGATGTCACTCTCATCGGGCATGCCGGCCTCGCCGATTTCCAAGACGTCAAGGGAATCAGTTGCTTCTACGCTGCGCCTCGCGCGCGGGCAAATGACACTGCCGTAGCGGCGAAAAGGCGGCGCGGGCAGCGCCAGACCGTGCAGGCCGGTGATTTTGTGCTGACAGTCTGACATGTTAAGCGCGTTCCTAGGGGGGAGCCATGCAGCGTATCGAAGCCGTCAGCCGCCGCCGCATGCTGCAATTCTTGAGCGCGAGCCCGCTTTTCGCGCACCGCGCTCTGGCCGAATCCCCTCCTCCCCCCGACCCGATGATGTGGGCGCCGCGCGACGTCGACAGGCTGATTGCCGACCCGAAAGACGCGCTCGACGTCTTCGATTTCGAGCCGGTGATGCGGCAAAACGTGCCGCCGGCGCATTTCGGCTATATGGCGACGGGCGTCGACGACGAGATCACGCTGCGCGCCAATCGCGCGGCGTTCGGCAAATTCGCGCTACGTCCGCGCCGGCTGGTCGATGTCAGCAAGATCGACATGACGGCCGATATTCTCGGCACCACCTATGCGAGCCCGATCGTGATTGCGCCGACGGGCAGCAACCGCGCGTTCCATGCCGACGCGGAGGTCGCGGTCGCCAAGGCGGCGCGCGCCGGCAATCATCTGCAAGTCCTCTCCACCGTCGCGACGACCTCGATCGAGGATGCCATCGCGGCGCGCGGCGCGCCGGTCTGGTTTCAGCTCTACACGACGCAGCGCCAGGAGATCGCGGCCGCGCTGATCAAGCGCGCCGAGGCGGCGGGCGCGCCGGCGATCGCCGTGACGCTCGATGTGAGATCGGCCGCGAAGTGGACGACCTTCTCCCGGCTGCGGCGAACCGACACGCGCGACTGCGAGAGCTGCCACGGCCCCAATACATACCTTTCGCGCAAGCCGAATTTTGCCGGGATCGATCTTGCCGGCGCGACCGGCACGATCGTCACCAATCTGACCTGGGATACGATCGCCCGTCTGCGCGACAGCGTGAAGGTGAAGCTGGTGCTGAAGGGCATTCTGGCCTTCGAGGACGCGAAGCTCGCCGCCGATGCAGGCATCGATGCGATCGTGGTTTCGAACCATGGCGGGCGCGTCGAGGACGGCGTGAGCGCGACGATCGACGTGTTGCCGGAAATCGTCGAGGCCGTCGGCGGCCGGATCCCGATCCTGATCGACAGCGGCTTTCGCCGCGGCAGCGAGATCGTCAAGGCCCTGGCGCTCGGCGCCAGCGCAGTGTGCATCGGGCGGCCGTATCTGTGGGGCCTCGGCGCTTTCGGCCAGGCCGGCGTCGAGCGCGTGCTCGCGCTGCTGCGCGCCGAGACCCGGGTGGCGATGCAGCAGCTCGGCGCACCGTCACTCAAGGACCTGACGCCCGCGATGATACGGCGAAGTTGAACTTGCGCGTCCACCTCGCGGCACGTCCGGAATTGCGCTGACGCCCATCGGCCGCCCCGGCGCACAATGGCGCCTTGCGCCGTCGTCGTTCAGGCGCTTCCCGGCCCTGGCGACTACGAATCGCGATTCAGTTGGCACCGAACTTGCTCGTTGGTTTGCGGCCTAGCGCCCGGCTTGCCCGCGAGTTCGGCGGGCACGCCGGGCAGCGGGGCTATGAGCCGCACCCTGCCATTCGGAGACCACGACAATGACCTCAATCCGCACCAGCAAGCTGTTCCGCCGCAGCGTGCTCAAGGGACTCGGCGCAACTGCGGCCCTTGCCGGGTTTCCCCACGTTCGGCGAGCCTCCGCCGCCGAGGCCATCGAGCAGGCAAGCTTCGAAATTGCCGGCGTGCGCGACCCCCAGCTTGGCGCGCAGCTCGCGATCGCCGAGCACTACGGCTACTTCAAGGACGAGGGGCTGACTGTTACGACCCACTGGAACCAGTCGGCGGCCGACACACTGACCGTGATGGCGGGTGGCAGTCAGCCGTTTGGTGTCGGCGGCGCTTTCACGCAGATCGTGTTCAGCGGCCAGAAGCTCCCGATCCGCGCCATCTCGGCACTCGCCGATATTGCGCCCACGCAAGGCTTCGCGCTGTCGCCGGGCGTCAAGCTATCGAGCCCGAAGGAGCTCGAAGGCAAGAAGCTCGCCTGGACGCAGGGCAATTCGCAGATCCTGATCCTCGCGAAGCTCGCCAAGGTCTATGGGTTCGACATGAAGAAGGTCACCCTCGTCAACATGAATCCGTCCGAGGGCGTGGTGGCGGCATCCAAGGGTGATGTCGACGGGCTCCTCGGCTGGCAGCCCAACCTCTATCGGCTGATTCAGCTCGGCGGAACGATGTACACCACGGCGACCACCAGTTACATGAGCGGCAAGCCTGAGGAATATTCCTTCGCCGACCGCCTGCAGTACAACAACTCCGTGCTGCACGCGGCGCAGGACTGGATCGATCACAAGCCGAACGCCGTCAAGGCGCTGCTGCGCGTGGTCAAACGGGCGACCGAGACGATCAACGCCGATCGCGCCAAGGCACTGGAGGCGATGCAGAAGATTCTCAAGATCGATCCGGAGCCGCTCGCCGTCATGGCGGGAGCGAACCAATACGGCATGGCGATCGACGACAGACTGGTCACGACGATCGACTTCGTCAACGAGTGGGCGCTGAGCATCAAGCGCATCCCGAATCCGGTCACGGCCGAGGATGCGCTGGCGCCGGCGCTCCTCGCTGCGGTCGACCCGTCACTGGTGACCTGGAAGCCGAAGGCGAAGACCTGACGTCATGTTGGACAGTGGGCGTTCGGTGGCGCACGCCGACGATGAGGTCCCGCGACGCCGCCGGAGCGTTGCGCCGCGGCTGCGGCTGGCTTTGCTGCGCTGCTCGTCGGTCGCGCTGTTCTTCGCCCTGTGGGCCGCCTTCAGCTTTGCCAATGCACGGTATCTGAAGTTCTTCAACCCCGTGCTGATGCCCTCGCCGCTCGACGTGCTGCATACGGGCGTCGAGCTCGTGGAATCCGGCGAGCTGCAGCGCGACATCCTGGCGAGCCTGTCGCGCGTGCTGCAAGGCTTCGCCATCGCGGCGTTCGTCGGCGTGGCGCTGGGCATGGCAGTCGGACGATCGCGCTTGCTCGAAAACCTGGTCGACCCGATGCTGGAATTGCTGCGGCCGATTCCGCCACTCGCATTCCTGCCGATGATGGTGCTGTGGTTCGGCATCGGCGAGGCATCGAAGATTTCCTTCATCGCCTATGCGGCGTTCTTTCCGATCTTCACCACCACGCTCGAGGGCATCAAATACGTCGATCCGCTGCTGCTGCGCGCTGCCGCCAGCCTGGGCGCCAGCCGGCGCGACCTGTTCCGCTATGTCGTGCTGCCCGCCGCCACGCCGGCGATCATCACCGGGCTGCGGCTGGGCTTCGGCCTGTCATTCTTCGTCATCGTGGCGGCGGAGTTCGTCGCCGCTGACAGCGGGCTCGGCTACCTGATCAACGATGCGAGGACCTTCTTTCTCGTCTCGCAGATGCTGCTCGGAGCGGCGGTGATCGGGCTGATCGGCTTCGGCTTCAACCGGCTGCTGCGTCTGCTGGAGGCGAGGCTGCTACGCTGGCGCAAGAGCGCGTGGAGCTGACGCGATGAACCAGGTTCCCCGCGACATCGCCGCAGCCGCGCGCACCAAGATTCGGATCGATGGCGTGTCCATGACCTTCGACAACGGCGTGACTGCGCTCAGCCAAGTGAACCTCGAACTCGCCGAAAATAGCTTCACGTGCCTGCTCGGGCCGTCGGGCTGTGGCAAGTCCACGCTGCTCGGCATGATCGCCGGTTTCGTGCAGCCGACTGCCGGGCGCGTCCTGGTCGAGGGCGCGCAGGTGAGCGGCGCATCCGCCGATCGTGGCGTGGTGTTCCAGGAATACGCACTGTTTCCCTGGCGCACAGCGATCGGGAATGTCGAATTCGGCCCGCTGATGCGCCGGCTGCCGCGGGCGCAGCGGCGCAGCATTGCGCTCAACTACCTGGCACTGGTCGGCCTCGCCGGGCACGAGAGCAAATATCCTTCCGAGCTGTCCGGCGGGATGAAGCAGCGGGTGGCGATCGCCCGCGCGTTTGCCAACAGCCCCTCGGTCCTGCTGATGGACGAGCCGTTCGGCGCGCTCGACGCCCAGACCCGTGAAATCCTGCAAGAGGAAATGCTGCGCATCTGGCAACACGAGCGCAAGACAGTCGTCTTCGTCACGCACAGCATCTCGGAATCGCTGTTCCTGGCCGACCGGATCGTCGTCATGGCCACCAAGCCTGGGACGATCAAGGCGGTGATCGACGTCGATCTGCCGCATCCGCGCGAGCGCACTGAAGCGAGCTTCATCGCGCTGGAGCGCAAGATCAAGCATCTGGTCCGCGAGGAGGTCGACAAGCTCGGCGTCACGTAAGGTCGGCGACGCAATGTGCGCTTGCGGCCGCCCCGCCACGAGTCGCTCCTTGTGATTGAACACCCCGGCTCCCCGCTCATCCCCTCTTGGCGGGCGCATAGCCGAGCGGCAGCACCGTCGAATTACGGTGACACCTGTCACAGAAATTGCCGTGTCTCACTCACGGGGTGCAGCCCAGGGCTGTCACCGTAATTACGTAACTAGTAATTGATGGCGCCGGACCTCGGCATCCCGACCCCTCACAAACGGCTCCAGTCGACCGCGGCGGCGCGCTGCAGTCACCCGGAGCGCCGCCACTCTTCTGCGGTCAGCGTCGCGAGTGCCGCGTAGTAGGCTGTGTTCGGGTCCTCGTCGGTTTTCGGTTCGCCGCCACGCACAAGATCGTTCATGTGCCCGGCCAGCACCAAGCCCACCGCATGAATCGCCTCATGCCGATCGAGCCCCTCGGACATCAGGCGCTGCACCGTTCGCCGGACCGGGGTCTCGTCGCCAAGCGCGATCTGACGTTCGACCACGACATGGATGACGGCATGCACCTTGGCATTCGGCGCGCGAAGGCGCGCATGCCGATGATAATCCGCGACCAGGTCGATCTGCTCCTGTTCCCCGAGGGCCGACCACTGTTCAGGGTCAGGCGGGATCAACGGATCGTAATGTGTAATGCCAGCGCCTGGCGCGAGAGGATCGTTCGAGACAAGCGTATCTTGCTCGGGACGCAGCCGGGTGCCGGCAGCCGGAACTGAAGAAGGCGCATCGACGCGCGCGATGATCTCATCCTCGTCCTTTCCAAGGCAGCACTTCTTGAATTTTTTTCCGCTGCCGCATGGGCAAGGATCATTGCGGCCGACATGGCGGAAGGGATTGCGCTTTGGGACATAGTTCGGAAGCCATCCCGCCGAAAGATCGTCAGTCGCAAGATCATCGCGACCAAATACATCGCTCTCATCATCGCGCGCGGATTTGGGCTGGAAGCAGGCCCAATGCTGCAGCTCTGCGATGGTATCGTCGAAGGGCGTCAGCTCGCTGTCATCTGCCAGCGGCGGCGCATCCGGATA
>JBBWZU010000851.1:0-4428 GCA_039649225.1 Hyphomicrobiales bacterium
CTGGCTCGCCGCCAGCATGCTTTATCGCGGCGACGATGCGCGCCGCCTGGCCCGTCTGAAGGCGATTGCCGAGCGCGCGCTCGTTCCGCTTATCGCGGTCAATGACGTGCTCTATCACGCGCCCGAACGGCGCCCCTTGCAGGATGTCATGATCTGCATCCGCGAGCACGTCACGATCGACAAAGCCGGCCGACTCCTCGAAGCCAATGCGGAACGCCATCTGAAGGCCGCGCACGAAATGGCGCGCATCTTCCGCCGCGCGCCCGAGGCGATCGATCACACGCTGCGCTTCCTCGACCGCTGCAAATTTTCGCTCGAGGAACTGAGCAAGACCGAATACCCGGATGAGAACCGGAGTGGCTACGCGACACCGCAGGAAGCGCTCGTGGCACTGGCAAACCAGGGTTTTCAGCGCCGTTACCCGGTGGGCGATCACCCCAAAGTCCGCTACGCGCTCGAGCGCGAACTCGAGATGACGCTAAAACTCGGTTACGCCAAATATTTTCTAACCGTCTACGACATCGTCAACTTCGCGCGCTCCAAAGGCATTCTGTGCCAGGGACGCGGATCGGCGGCCAATTCCGTCATCTGCTATTGCCTCGGCATCACCGAGGTAGACCCCGAGAAGGTCGATCTCCTGTTCGAGCGCTTCGTCTCCACAGAGCGCAAGGAGCCGCCCGACATCGATGTCGATTTCGAGCATGGACGTCGCGAGGAAGTGATCCAGCACATCTACGAGCGCTACGGCCGCAATCACGCGAACCTCACCGCCACCGTGATCTGCTATCGCGGGCGCAGCGCGATCCGCGAGGTCGGCAAGGCGTTTGGTCTCTCCGACGACACCGTCGGCGCCCTCGCCGGCATGCTGTGGGGCTGGTCGCAAAGCGGCGTGAAGGACACGGAGGCGCGCAAGGCCGGCCTCGACCCGGACGACCCGCGGCTCAATCGGGTCATGGAGCTTGCCGACGAGTTGATCGGCACGCCACGTCATCTCTCGCAGCATCCCGGCGGCTTCCTGATCACACGCTCGCGCATCGACGAGGTCGTGCCGGTGGAAAACGCCGCAATGGACGAGCGTACGGTGATCGAATGGGAGAAGGACGACCTCGAATCGCTGAGGCTGTTGAAGGTCGATGTGCTCGGGCTCGGCATGCTGACGTGCCTGCGGCGCGGGCTCGATCTGTTGCGTATTCATTATAAGCTTACGCCGACCATCCCCTCGCTGCTTGAGCAAGAACATAATAAAGACGAGAAAGAACGCAAGCCGGTTTATGAAATGATCCAGCGCGCCGACACGATCGGCGTGTTTCAGATCGAAAGCCGCGCGCAGATGTCGATGCTGCCGCGGCTCAAGCCGGCGACATTTTACGATCTCGTCATCGAGGTCGCGATCGTGCGGCCCGGGCCGATCCAGGGCAAGATGGTGCATCCCTATCTGCAGCGGCGCGAAGCGCAGCGCGAGCGGAACGAGGAACCTTTCTACTTTTCGCCCGGGCCCAAGCACGGCAGCAAGGATGAGCTGCGGGATATTCTGAAGAAGACGCTTGGCATTCCGCTGTTTCAGGAACAGGCGATGCGCATCGCCATGGTGGCGGCACAGTTCTCATCGACCGAAGCCAATGGCTTGCGCCGCGCGATGGCGACGTTCAAGCGCGTCGGAACGATCGAAAATTTCGAGAAGATGTTCTTCGAGAGAATGGTGGCGCGTGGATATGATCCGAAATTTGCGTCGGATTGTTTCAGCCAGATCCGCGGCTTTGGCGAATACGGCTTTCCGGAAAGCCACGCGGCGAGCTTTGCCAACCTTGTCTACGTGTCATGCTGGATGAAGTGCTACTATCCGGACGTTTTCGCCGCCGCGTTGCTCAATAGCCAGCCGATGGGCTTCTATGCGCCCGCGCAGATCGTGCGCGATGCGCGCGAGCATGGCGTCGAGATGCGTCCGGTCGATGTGAATTTGTCGGATTGGGATTGCACGCTGGAGGCACACTCCAGTGTCATTCCGGGACAGCCCGAAGGGCTGGGCCCGGAACTCCATCCCCGCCACGCTTCCATGCAGCACCACATCCGCACCACCCACGCGATGCGCCTCGGCTTCCGCCAGGTGAGCGGCTTTGCGGAAGACCACGCCCTGCGCATCGAGAGCGTGCGCGGCCGCGGCTTCGACTCGGTGCGCGATCTCTGGCTGCGCACGAAGCTTCCGCCCGCCGCGCTGGAGCGCCTTGCCAACGCCGATGCATTCCGTTCGCTCGGTCTCGACCGGCGTGAGGCGCTATGGGCGGTACGCGCGCTGCGCCGCGCCGGCGACAAGGATGATCTGCCGCTGTTCGCGCGCGCCACGATGTCCGAGCAGGAGCCGGATGTCAGTCTGCCGCCGATGCCGCCGGGCGAGCATGTGGTCGAGGACTATCGCCATCTGCATCTGTCGCTAAAGGCGCATCCGGTGTCGTTCCTGCGTGGCGATCTCGAACGGCGAGGCGCTTTGCCGCATGAACGGTTACCGACGATCGCGAATGGCCGACGCGTCACTGTCGCGGGGCTGGTGCTGGTGCGCCAGCGGCCCGGCACCGCCAAGGGCGTGATCTTCATGACACTGGAGGACGAGACCGGCATCGCCAATACGATCGTATGGCAGCGAACGTTCGAAGCCTTTCGGCCGCAAGTGCTTGGGGCGCGTCTCGTCAGCGTGACGGGCCCGCTGCAAAGTGCGTCCGGCGTGATCCATGTGGTGGCGGAGGACATCCGCGATCTGACGCCGCTGCTGCGCCGCCTGTCCGACGAACACGGCGGCGTCGACGCGCTCACGCCGCCCGACGAGTTGCGCCATCCGGTGATCGAGCGGCACCGGCATCCACGGAGCGGAGACTCGCTTGTGACCCTTTTGAAGGAAGGATCCGGTCTGGAGGAGCTCGCGGCCGTGCAGACCGCCAAGGTGATGCCGAAGGGACGGAATTTTCACTGAGCCGGGTCAACGCCAATTTACCCAACCCATTCAATTATCAAGGTATTTTATCCAATCGCGAAACTCCCTGCCCTGGCTTGACGCCTCCATTCCATAAGATATCATCTTTATGATCTTTTAAGCGGATACTCAGATGTCCCTGCACCCGGCGATCCTCAACATTGCGCGCGACACCGCGCCGATCTTCGTCGCCGGCCGTTCGGTCTCGCTCTCCTCCCAGATCGTCGCCGAGGTGCGCGACGCGCTGTTCGCCAAGAAGCTCAAGCCCGGCGATTTCCTCGGCACCGAGAAAGATCTCGCGGCGCGCTTCGGCGTGAGCCGGATCGTCGCGCGCGACGCGCTACGCACGCTGCAGGCGCTTGGCATCGCCGACATCAAGATGGGCAAAGGCGGCGGCGCGCGCGTGTCGCGCGGCAATCCGCGCCTGTTCGCCGAGACGCTCGCCGTGCAGCTTGATCTGACCGGCGTGACCGTAGCCGAAATCATGGACGCGCAGCGCGCGATCGAAACGCTCGCCGCCGAGCTTGCGGCCGAGCACGCAACGGCGGCCGACCACGCCAACCTCAAGCGGCTGCTCGATGAGGCCGAAGCAATCATCGACGATACGCCCGCCTACACGCGCTCATGCCGCGACTTCCATCTCGCGGTGGCCGAGGCTTCGCACAATCGCGTGCTGATCGTGCAGCTCATCTCGCTGCAACACGTCTCGTGGCCGACCGAGAACCGCACGCTGACGCCGCAGGTCGCGCGTCGCGTTCTTGCCGTGCATCGCGAACTCGCCAACCTGATCGAGATGCGCGATGCGGCGGGCGCACGGCGCCTGATGGACGACCACGTCAAGATGATCCGCGCGCGGCGCGTTGCCGAGCGCGCGCACGATGAGAGCGATCACTGCTGCTGAAAAATCAAAACGAAGGGATCAACGCCATGGACATCATGCGAAACCAGAAGTTCATCATCCAGCCGCACTTCCGGCTGCAGGAATGGGTCGCCGAGGAGAAGGGTTACTTCCGGGATGAAGGTTTAGACTACGAATTTCGCGAAGAGGTGAAAGCGACCGGCGGCAAAGTCCACGACAAGGGCGACAAAGTCGGCGCCTATCAGTCGTTCGAGGAAGGCCGCAAGTCGGATATCAGCTGCGCCTGCCATTGGACCGTGAACGTCGCCTCGACCAGCGGTCACGGCAAGCTCTATGCGGACGTCTATTCGGTCGCGCCGTCGGGCGTGTTCGTGCCGGCGGATTCGCCGGTCCGCACGCCGGAGGATCTGGCGGGCGTGCCGATTTCGGTCGGCTATCAGTCGGGCAGTCATTATTCCACCATTCAGGCGCTCGAGCAATTCATGCCGGCCGACAAGATCAATCTCTCGTTCAACGACGGGATGCTGTTCCGGCGCATGGAGCTGTTGGTCGAGGGCAAGCTGCAGGCCTGCGCGCTGTTCTCAGGGCCGTATTACTTCGCCGAGCA
>JBBWZU010000853.1:0-4052 GCA_039649225.1 Hyphomicrobiales bacterium
GCGCCAATGCGGCTTCCCATCGGTGGGGTCGCCCAGTTCTTCGATGTTTTCCGCCCTCAGCCCATGCTGCTCGAACGCCAAGATCTCGGTGCGCGTCAGCGGCCATGGCGGACCCGCGATGGTTCCAGCGCCGGCGCGCGCCCGCGCGATCACCAGCAGCGTACCGCCGCGGCGGACGAAGGCGGCGATATTCGCCATCGCTTCGGCGCGGGCGGCGTCGGGAAGCGCCTGCAACGTGTAGCACTCGTGCACCAGGTCGAACGCGCCCTGCCAGTCGGCTGGCGGCTTGAACAGATCCGCGGCGAGAAAACTTAAGCGAGGAAAGCGCGCGGCGGCCCAGCGCGCCGCCAGGGCTGAAAGATCGAAGCCGGTGGTTTGCCAGCCGTGCGCGGCGAGCGCGGCCGCGTTGTCGCCAAGGCCGCAGCCGACATCGAGCGCACGCGATCCCGGAGGAGCCGTCGGGACATCGCGGAGCCATGCGGCGAGCAGCGGATGCGCGGCAAGATCGGCCCAGGGGATTTGCGCCGGATCATCGCCGGCGGTCGCGTACACCGCCTCGAACCAGCCGCGCCGATAAGGATCGCTCATGCCCGCATCGTCGATCGCGTCAAGACGTGCGCGCGCCGCCAGCCTGCGCGCGGCGAACTCCGCGTTATCGGGATCGCTCATTGAGCCGGTGAAGACTTTTTCGGCTTCGCGCTCTTGGCGACGCGCTGCGCTTTCTTCGGCGGCGGTGCCGCGACCTCGACCCGGTCCATCGTGACGAGCCGGCCATCGCGGAAGCGATAGATGCCGGGCCGGTTGCCGCTCATATAGGTCAGCGTCACGACACGCTGGCCGCCTTCCGCGCCGACCTCGACGCGCTCGGTGGTGCCGGCCACGCGCACGACCTGACATTCGGTCATGCCGAGCGCGATGCCGCTTGGACCGGTGCGCACTTCCGGCGGCATCGCGGCCTGCGCGGCGCCGGTGCGGCCGGTCTCCGGACCGGCGGTGAAGTAGAGCGCCTGATTGCTGCGCGGGTTGATCGGCTCCGATGACGGAGGCGCGGTCGCCTGGGGCGGCTCCGGCGCTGCGCCCGGACCCGGCGCATAGGCCGGCGCGGGATCGAAGGCGCAGCGTCCGTCCGGCGCGACCAGATCATTGGGCGAGACGTAGCCGCTGCTGCTCGCATTGCGCTGGTAGAAATAATTGTAGTCCGCGCTGTTCAGCGCGTCGTCCCCTCTGAACGGGTTGAGGTTGATCGAGCCGATCGTCGAGCCAATGTCCGACGCGCAGCCTCCCAGCGTGAGGGCGAGCAGCGCGCACGACGCGAGCAATCGAGCATTCATGTCCGGCACCGCAACTACTCCACCCCACGCGTGACGGTTAACCTTATCATGCGTCATCGCCCCGACGCGATCAATCGCCCGGGGGAGTGGAAGTCAATTGCGGCAGACGAATGGCGCGCGGCGTCTCGGAACATCGTTAACGCGGCGCACGAACAAAACCCCGGCCTCTGGCGAGGCCGGGGTTTCGACGAGACTGAAGTTCAGTTTATTCGCAGACGCGGATCATGCGCACGGCGCCCGAACGATACACCTTCTTCACCAGGTAGCAGTCCGACGCGTAGTTCACGTAGCCCGGGCCGTAGAAGCCGAAGCCGATGCCATGATGGCCCCAGCCGTGATGATGGCCGAAGCCCCACGCCGAAGCGGAGGTCGGGGCGAGCGCGGCAACGCCGAGAGCGGCAATGGCGGTGAGGCCGAGAATGGTCTTGCGGATCATGATGTTCTCCTCTGGTCTGGTTTATCGGATTGGTTCATCCGTTCGGTAGTCGCAGCCCAAAAGGAGGTGGTTCACGATACAATGTTGCGTCCAGCATGAAGGCGCGTTCATGCCTTGCCGCTCGCGGCACCGGCCGCTATAAGCCGCCGCAACCGCAAAACGCCTCTTCCGAACAAAGGATTTGATCTATGGCGCTCGAGCGCACCTTCTCGATCCTCAAGCCCGATGCGACCAAGCGCAACATCACCGGCGCCGTGAACGCGATCATTGAAAAGGGCGGCTTGCGCATCGTTGCGCAGAAGCGCGTGCGCATCACGCGCGAGCAGGCCGAGACGTTTTACGGCGTGCACCGCGAGCGGCCGTTCTTCGGCGAGCTCGTCGAGTTCATGACCTCAGGTCCGGTGGTGGTGCAGGTGCTCGAAGGCGAGGGCGCAATCGCCAAGTACCGTGACGTCATGGGCGCGACCGACCCGAAGAAGGCCGCCGACGGAACGATCCGCAAGCTCCACGCACTCTCGATCGGCGAGAACACGGTGCACGGCTCGGACGCGCCGGAGACGGCCGCGATCGAAATCGCGCAGTTCTTCGCCGGCAACGAGATCGTCGGGTGACGGTTCGCCGTTAGCGTTCGCGCGGCGCGCTACGCCGCGCAAGGGGAAACGCCGCCGGTCCACGGCGGCTTGGGACAAGTAGGGGCGAACTCGTGGACTTCATGTGGCAGGATCTGACGCACGCGCCGTTCTGGATCGCGGCACTGCAGATCATCGGCGTCAACATTATTCTCTCGGGCGACAATGCGGTGGTCATCGCGATGGCCTGCCTGTCGCTGCCGCCGCGCCAGCGGCTCTGGGGCATGATCCTCGGTGCCGGCGTCGCGGTGCTGCTGCGCGTCGTGTTCACGCTCGTCGTCGCGCAGGCGATGACCTATCCGTTCCTCAAGCTGATCGGCGGCGCGCTGCTGTTCTGGGTCGCGATCAAGCTGGTGAGCGAAGACGCCGACGCGGACGCCGAGACGGAATCGGGTGAGACGCTCTGGCGCGCGGTGCGCATCGTCGTCATCGCCGACATCGTGATGAGCCTCGACAATGTCATCGCGATCGCGGCCGCGGCCGAGCTTGCCGCCGCGGCGGTCGATCCGGGCCACGCAGCGGCGATCAAGGCGACGCTCATCATCTTCGGTCTTGCAACCTCGGTGCCGCTGATCATCGCCGGCAGCGCGATCCTGATGGCGCTGCTCGAGCGCTTCCGCGTGCTGGTCTGGGGCGGCGGTGCGCTGCTCGGCTGGGTTGCGGGCGACATCATGAGCACCGATCCGGCGGTCGTCGGCTGGTTCGGAGAGGCGGCCGCGGGCACCCTGCATGAATGGGGCGGCCGGATCGGCGCGCTGATCGTCGTCTGCGCCGGACTCTGGATCGTGCGGCGGCGGCGGCCGTGGACCTCCGAGGAGGTCTGGACCTTCGTGGCGTTGCTGGTGTGGATTGCCGGAGACATCGCGATCAACCTGAGCTTCACCGAGGCCGAACCCGGCAAGCGCTGGACCTCGCGGCTGGTGCTGTTCCTCGTTCTCCTCTCCGACTATGTGGTGCTGCGCAGCCGCGCGAGTAATGTGGTCGAGGAACTCGTGGTGGTCGAGGAGGTGATGGTCAGCGCGCCCGAACCGGGGCGCGACAAAGCCTAGCTCGGCGTTTAAGCTGGCGGACCATGAACCAGTCCGTCCGCCTGCCATTACGGCCGACCGAAATCCGCGCCTCGGCCTGTCCGCATGATTGCCCGTCCACCTGCGCGCTTGAAGTCGAGGTTTTCGACGGGCGCAGCATCGGCCGCGTGCGCGGCGCCGAGGACAATGCCTATACGGCGGGCGTGATCTGCGCCAAGGTCGCGCGCTACTCCGAGCGCATCCATCATCCTGACCGGCTGCTCACGCCGCTGATCCGCAAGGGGCCGAAGGGCTCCGGGCAGTTCGCGCCGATCTCCTGGGACGACGCGCTCGATCTTACGGCCGAGAAGTTCCTCGCCGCGGAGGCCAAGCACGGCTCGGAGACCGTATGGCCCTATTACTATGCGGGGACCATGGGCCTCGTGATGCGCGATGGCATCAACCGGCTGCGCCACGTCAAGAAATACTCCGGCTTTCACTCCACCATCTGCGTCAATCCGGCCTGGACCGGCTACATCGCCGGCACCGGCAAGCTCGCGGGTCCCGACCCGCGCGAGATGGCGAAATCCGATTGCGTGGTGATCTGGGGCACGAATCCCGTCAACACGCAGGTCAACGTGATGACGCA
>JBBWZU010000005.1:0-4293 GCA_039649225.1 Hyphomicrobiales bacterium
GCGATAGCTGGCAAATTCCGCCCGGTACGACCCACGACGCCAAGGCTGGCTCTGGCGGTGCAAAGATAATCGCGAGCTATGTGGTGGAGAAGGGCAAACCGCTGGCGACCCCGGCGCCGTGATATGCGTTGACGGGGGCGTCGCAATAGACGCTTGGTAAACCACTGTTCATGACACGATGGTGGCAACTTCAGCCGACTCTCGATATGTTGGGCCTATGAACGACAAGCTGAAAGAACTCCTTGAAGCCGCGAAGAAGGCACAGCCGACTCCGGAACACCGAGAGCAGCAGCGGCGAAGCTTTGTTTATGGCAACACGGCCTTTGAGAATGAATTGATCACTCGCGAAATGGTTGATCGAGAGGCCGATAAGCTCGCGCGGGAAGCCGATGAGCGAAAGCGGAGCGGGGAAGCGGGATAGCCGCGCCCTGGAACCGGCGCTTATCACCGACCCGAAGTCGAAGGCAGAAGCCGAGGCTCGAAACGGTCTTCGACAATACGATGTTGGCATCAATGCGGTCCGGACCGCGTTGGAGCGAGGTGCCTTCAAATTGCGCCTCTCACTTATACTTGGCCTTCATCGCGAGGCACTTGCCGGAATCAGCTTGTTCGCCGGAAACTTCCGGCCCGCGGGCGTAGCGATCGAAGGCAGCAAACATAAACCTGTCGACGCGCATCTCGTTCCTGAGTAGATCGAGAACATGTGCGATTACGTCAATGATGAATGGGAGAAGAGCACGCCCATTCATTTGGCGGCATACCTGATGTGGAGGCTGAATTGGATTCACCCGTTTGCCGACGGAAACGGTCGAACGTCCCGAATACTGTCTTATGTTGTTCTGTCTATTCGAGCTGGTGCGATATTACCCGGCACGCCAACCATACCGGACCAGATCGTCGATAACCGCGGTCCATACTTCGATGCTCTGGATGCAGCAGATGCTGCATGCCGCGCAGGAACCGTTGATGTGTCGAGAATGGAGGAATTGTTGGGAGGCTTGCTCGCAAAGCAGCTTGCAAGTTTTTATCAAGCAGTCGGCGGGAAACTGCCGGGCGAAGCCAATTAGTTCTCGGTAGGTAGCGATGCCCACATCCCTCTTCATCATCCGCGCCACCATCGCCGATCCCACCCGGCGCGCGGCGTTCGACGATTGGTATCGCAGCGATCATCTGCCGTGGGTCGTGAAGGCATTCGGGGCGCAGAAGGCGTGGCGCTGCTGGAGCGACAGCGATCCCGCGCAGCATATCGCGACCTATCAGTTTGCCGATCGGGCGGCGCTCGATCGCGGTACGGCACCGGAGATCATCAAGCCGCTGGTTGCGGATTTCGACCGCGTCTGGCCCGGCATCCCGCCCACGCGCGAAGTGATGACGGTGGTGGAGGAGATCGGCGGGGCGTTCTAAACCCCACCCGGCCGCGGGATGCCGCTGGGCGCCTCCTGCGCTCCGCTTGGCTGACTTTGCATTTCGTCGTCCACGGCCGAACGATGCGCGGCGTCTTCGTCGACGCGATGCATCGTTGCGACGTACATTACGGTCAGCAGCACCGCGACGATGACGCCGGTGACGGTCCAGGTCCGCGCCGAGGTCGCGCGCGTTTCCTGCACGATCTCCTCCAGCGCCGTCTCATGCTGTGGATCGTGTTCGGGTCGACTTTTATCTCGATGTTCCATCAGGCAGGCTCCGTCTGGTGATTCAAAGCCTGCGGCGCCGCCGCGTTCCAGGAATTCGCGTGGTTTCTCGCGCACGTGATGGCGGCGTGTGACGCAACGTAAGCACCGCGCGGCGGGCGCCGCTTCGCGTGCAAGCTTTGCCGCTCTACATTGCGCCCAACACGGAGATTCCCATGACCGTCCTCTTTGCCTTCCTGCACCACGTCGCGGCATTCACGCTGGTCGCGGCGGTCGCGATCGAATTCGTGCTGTTGCGCGGCGAGCTGACGCTGTGGGCCGCGCGCCGGCTTCAGGTGACCGACGCCGTTCTGGGCATCGCCGCCACGATACTGCTCGCGGTCGGGCTCGCCCGCGTGTTCTGGTTCGAGAAGGGCGCAGCCTATTACTTCCACAACCACGCCTTCCTGACCAAACTCTCGCTGTTCATCATCGTGGCGCTGCTGTCGATCGTCCCGACGCTGGAATTCCTCTCCTGGCGCAGGGCGACGAAAGCCGGCCAGGCGCCGGCCGAGGCCGCGCCCAAGCTCAAGCGCGCGCGCATGATCCTGCACATCGAGCTGGCGGCGATCGTGCTGATTCTGCTCTGCGCTGCCATCATGGCCAAGGGCGGCTGGGTCTAGATGGCCAAGGGGTTCTAGCGGCATTCGCCACCGGCTTGTCACGATTAACACTTGAAGCTGAGTCATCTGATTTCATACACTGGTGCGTTTTCCGTCATACAATTCCCAGGGGGAAATCATGGCCGGCCCGGCACCCAAGACGAGAAACTGGAGCGCGCGCGAAAACAAGCACGAGCCTTCCGGACTGCATGTCGTCGTGGCAGGCGAAGTCGAGGTCAGCGCCACCAACAGGCACCCGCAGCTGGCCGAAGCTCCGCACGTCGGCGAAGTGCTTCCGCTCGATCTGACGATCACCGAGAGCGGCGTCGGCGCCGAGCTGGTGGTCTGGATGGGGGCGCATTTCCACCGGGAAGTGAGCGCCAACGAGTTCGATCGGGTCGAGATCCGCTGGGACGGCGAGGTTATCGCCACCGTGCCGGTGATCGACGACACCGAATACGACGCGCTCAGCAGCAAGCAGACGCAGGCGCAGAATGCCGTCGTCAAGACCAAGACCAAGAAGGTCTCGGCCAAAAAGACCGTGAAGCGCGTTGTCGCGGCGGTCGAGGAAGCGGTCGGGGACCTTGCCAAGGGCGCCAAGAAGGCGCTGAAGAAGGCTTTCAAGAAGGCGCCGAAGAAGAAAGCCGCCAAGAAGGCGACCAAGAAAGTGGCGAAGAAAGCCACCAAGAAAGCCACGAAGAAAGCCACCAAAAAAGCGAGCCGGCCGGTCAAGAAGCTGGCAAAGAAGGCTGCCAAGAAGGTTGCGCCGAAAAAGGCCAAGAAAGCCAAGAAACGGCGCTGACAAACGGCGTTGAGAACCGGCATCGCGAGGTGTAGTCGACCCCTCGTCCGTTTGCTGCGATAAGCGCCGCGACGGAGCCTGAACCATGCGATGCCGGATTGCGGCCCTCGGCCTTCTCCTGCTTGCGCCTGCGGCGCAGGCGCAGCACGTGCTCGTCACCTACAAGTCGCTCGCGCCTGAAGTTGCGCTCGAACTGTCGCGCGCCGCGCTTGCGAGCTGCCGCGAGCGCGGCTTTCAGATCGCCGTCACCGTGGTGGACCGCTTCGGCGTGACGCAAGTCACGCTGCGCGACCGCTTCGCCGGCGCCCATACGGTGCCGACCGCAACCGCCAAGGCCTGGACCGCGGTGTCGTTCCGCACCAATACCGGCGAACTGGTCGCGCTGACGCAGCCCGGCATGCCGCAGGCCGGCGTGCGCGGTTTGCCCGGTGTCGCCATCATCGCGGGCGGCGTTACGATCGAGGCCGGCGGTTCGCTGCTCGGCGCGGTCGGTGTTTCCGGCGCGCCCGGCGGCGATGCCGACGAGGCTTGCGCCAAGGCCGGCATCGAGGCGATCAGGGACAAGCTCGAATTCTAAGTGCTGCCGCTCATGCCCGCGAAAGCGGGCATCCAGGGCCAAGAAGCAAGAAAGAACTGGGTCCCCGCGTGCGCGGGGACGAGCGGATCGTGCGCAATCAGCGCGTCAATACACCACCACGCTTCTGATGCTTTCACCTCTGTGCATCAGGTCGAAGCCCTTGTTGATGTCGGCAAGCGGCATCGTGTGGGTGATCATCGGATCGATCTCGATCTTGCCGTCCATGTACCAGTCGACGATCTTTGGCACATCGGTGCGGCCTCTGGCGCCGCCGAAGGCCGTGCCCTTCCAGACCCGGCCGGTGACGAGCTGAAACGGTCGCGTCGCAATTTCCGCGCCCGCCGGCGCAACGCCGATCACGACCGACACGCCCCAGCCGCGATGGCAGGCTTCCAGCGCCTGGCGCATCACCGTGACGTTGCCGGTGCAGTCGAACGTATAGTCCGCGCCGCCGATCTGGTCGGCGCCCTGCTTCGTCATGTTGACGAGATGCGGCACCAGTTCGGCGCCGACCTCCTTCGGGTTGACGAAATGCGTCATGCCGAAACGCTCGCCCCAGGCCTTGCGGTCATTGTTGAGGTCGACGCCGATGATCATGTCGGCGCCGGCAAGGCGCAGGCCCTGCAGCACGTTCAGCCCGAT
>JBBWZU010000052.1:0-3636 GCA_039649225.1 Hyphomicrobiales bacterium
ACGCTCGCCGAGCAGCAGGACGGCAAGCATTCCGGCCCACACCGGCATCATGAACTCGATTGCGAACACGGTCGCGAGCGGCAGCGTGATGACGGCGAACGACCAGCCGATGCTGGCGAGGAAATGCGTGCCGTTGCGAATGAGATGGATAAACGGGCGGTGCAGCGCGAGCTGCCGGAACAGATGCGGCTGCGGGATCATGATTGCAAGCAGCACGAGCAGTCCGCCGATCGCGCGCACCATCAGGATCTCGGCGAGATTCAGCACGCCACCAAGCTGGCGCACCGAAACCGCCATCAGCGAGAACGACAGCAGCGTGCCGACCATCCAGGCGACCGCGGCCGGCACATTCGAGGTCTTCGGCGGCGGCTGCTCCGGCTCGCCCAGAGCGCCGGTTTCGACGGGCGTAACGGTGACCACCGCAATTCCTTGTTCTTGATCGCGCGCGCTACTCGGCGTCGGGCTGATTTTCCGGCCGCGCTTTGTCGAAGGCGGGAAGCTTGAGGCAGGCTGCGTCCGCCACCGCGATCTTGGGATATTTCGCCATATCGACCTTGAAGCGGCGCGCGTTGAACACCTGCGGCACCAGGCAGAGGTCGGCCAGCGTGACGTGCGATCCGAACGCGTAAGGACCTCCCGGCAGCAACGCCTCGATGGCGTCGAAGCCCTGCGTGACCCAATGGCGGTACCACTCATCGGCCGCGGCCTGATCATGCTTGAACGGGCCCTTGAGATAATTCAACGCGACCAGATTGTTCAGCGGATGGATATCGCAGACGACGATCTGCGCCACCGCGCGGACCTGCGCCCGCGTGATCGCGTCGGCCGGCAGCAGCGGCGGCTCGGGATAGACCTCGTCGAGATACTCGATGATGGCGAGCGACTGGATCAGGGTTTCGCCGGTGGAGAGCGCCAACGCCGGCACCCGCTTTTGCGGATTGATCGCGCGGAATTCCTCGCTGAACTGCACGCCGCCATTGCGCGTCAGATGAACCGCGGTCGCCTCATGCGGAATTTTCTTCAAGTTGAGCGCGATGCGGACCCGGTAGGCCGCCGACGAGCGGAAATATCCGTAGAGCTTCACTGCGTTTCCCCGAGATTTGCGCCGTTCGGCATTGGTGTTGATCTACAGGAGTTTCACGGCGTCGCGCAAACCATGGCGGGTTTGCATGTCCGGCGCAACGGCGTCCGGTCATCTGCTTCCTTGACAAGACGGGCGCGGTTTCATTGGTTACTTAGACGGAGAAACGCCACAGCCATGAGCCTCACGGCCGACAGCACGGAACGCTTTGCGCCGGATCAGGCGCGTGTGGTCGCGCGCGGCTTCGATCTCAAGCACCTGCCGGATGACTTCTTTGCGGATCCGTTCTCTTACTACGCTGCGCTGCGCGCGCACGAACCGGTGCACCGCATGCCGGACGGCGCCTACTTCATCACGCGCTGGCGCGACTGCGACGCGGTCTATCGCGATGCGCGCCTGTTCTCCTCCGACAAGAAGATCGAGTTTCGCCCGAAATACGGCGATGCGCCGCTGTATGAGCATCACACCACGAGTCTCGTCTTCAATGATCCGCCGCTGCATACCCATGTGCGCCGCGCGATCCAGATGGCGCTGTCGAACCGCGTGATCGCCGAGATGGAGGCGGGGCTCGTTGCCTTGGTCGACCGGCTGATCGCCGCGATGGCCGCTAAAGGACAGGCCGATATCATCGAGGATTTCGCGTCGGCTATCCCGGTCGAGATCATCGGCAACCTGCTCGGCGTGCCGCATGCCGATCGTGCGCCGCTGCGCGGCTGGTCGCTGGCGATCCTCGGCGCGCTCGAGCCGGTGCTGACGCCGGAGCAGCTTTCCCGCGGCAATGACGCGGTGCGCGATTTCGCCGCCTATCTCAAAGGCCTCCTCGATGATCGCCGTGGCAATCCGGGTGACGGCGAGAAGGATCTGCTGACGCGGCTGATCCGCGGCGAGCACGAGGGGCGCAAACTGTCCGAGCCTGAGCTCTTGCAGAACTGCATCTTCATTCTCAATGCCGGCCACGAGACCACGACCAATCTGATCGGCAATGCACTGGAGATCCTGGTGCGCTTTCCGGGCGAGCGGCGCCGCCTGATCGAAAATCCGGGCCTGATGAAGAGCGCGGTCGAGGAAGTGCTGCGCTTTGAAAGCTCGAACCAGCTCGGCAACCGCGCCGTGACCGAAGATACCACGCTCGGCGGCGTCTCCATGCCGAAGGGAACGCTGGTCACCATCGGCATCGGCGCCGCCAACCGCGATCCGGACGCTTTTCCGGATCCCGACCGCTTCGACGTCGCGCGCAACCCGACGCGCCATCTGGCCTTCGGTTCGGGCATTCACATGTGTGCCGGCATGAGCCTCGCGCGGCTCGAGGGGCGCATCGCGATCGAGCGGTTTCTCAAAGCCTTTCCCGACTACCAGCCGGATGGGGTGCCGACGCGCAGCCGCCGCGCCCGCTTTCGCGGTTTTACGGCGATGCCGGTGCGGCTTGGTTAGCGCCGCGTTGACTCAGGGTCGCGCAAGCCTAAAGTCCGCCGCAACCAACAAGCCCGCGAGGACGCCATGAACGAGCTGGTTTCGCCGGTGATCGGCCTCAGCACAGCGCTCGGCGCGCAATATATGTCGGGCTTCGGCAACACGTTCGAGACCGAGGCGCTGCCCGGCGCGCTCCCGGTGGGCCGCAACTCGCCGCAGAAGGTCAACTACGGCCTTTACGCCGAGCAGCTTTCCGGTTCGCCGTTCACGGCGCCGCAGGCGACCAACCAGCGCTCCTGGCTCTATCGCATCCGCGCGTCGGTGCGTCACACCGGCCGGTTCGAGCGCCACGATGACGGTTTGATCCGCACCGCGCCGCAGCGCGAGAGCGCATTGCCGATCGGGCCGCTGCGTTGGGGGCCGACGCCGGTCCCGGGCGAGAAGCTCACCTTCGTCACCGGCCTGCGCACCATGACGACGGCGGGCGACTGCGAGACCCATGCCGGCATGGCGGCGCATGTTGCGCTGATCACCGCCTCGATGGTGCGCGAGCACATGTTCAATGCGGACGGCGAGTTTCTCATCGTCGCGCAGCAGAACAGCCTGCGTTTTCGCACCGAGTTCGGCACGATCGAGATCGAGCCCGGCGAAGTCTGCGTCATTCCGCGCGGCGTGATCTTCCGCGTCGAGCCGATCAACGGCCCGGCGCGCGCTTACGTCTGCGAGAACTACGGTGGCAGTTTCACGCTGCCGGATCGCGGACCGATCGGGGCGAATTGCCTCGCCAATGCGCGCGACTTCCTGACGCCTGTCGCCTCCTACGAGGACGTCGATGCGCCGCATACGTTGATCGTCAAATGGGGCGGCGAGCTGTTTCGCACGCAGCTGCCGTATTCGCCGCTCGACGTCGTGGCGTGGCACGGCAATTATTATCCCTACAAATACGACCTGCGGCGCTTCTCGCCGGTCGGCGCGATCGCGTTCGATCATCCCGATCCGTCGATCTTCACCGTGATGACGTCGCCGTCGGAAACGGCCGGCACCGCCAATATCGATTTCGTGATTTTCCCCGAGCGCTGGGCGGTCGCCGAGAACACGTTCCGCCCGCCTTGGTATCACCGCAACATCATGTCGGAGTTCATGGG